>JBOHBA010000105.1:0-5019 GCA_050698095.1 Gaiellaceae bacterium | reverse complement strand
CGACGAACGTCGACGCCGACTTCCCCGACTTGTGGTGCGCGGGGCTCTCCCATGCGATGTCGCGCTTCGAGGGCTGCCGGGCTCGCTACAAGGACGCGCGCTCGGGTGGCGTCGGCGCGTTCACGGCGGACAACTTCCCCGTCTTCGACTACGTGAGGCCGAACGTGTACGGGATCTTCGACTCGAACCACGGCTACAAGATGATCGGCGTGGGCAAGGAGGTCGCAGCCGTGCTTCTCGGCGATCACTCGCGCCTGCTGTACCCGTTCCGCTTCGGGCGCTTCGCGACCGGCGACCTCCACCCGGTCTCGAGCTCGCCCTATCCCTGGTCGTAGCCGGGGTCAGACCCCGGGTCACGTCCCCTGCAGCCATCGGGACACGCGGATGCAGCCCGTTTCCGAGCTGAACAGTCCCTTTCGGGCATGCCCGAGGGTCTGACCCCGGTCTATGGCGCCGACAAGTCGGCGGCGTCGCCGAGACTCGGCCCGCGCTCGTCGAGACCGAGCCTGCGCCCGAGCCAGGGCTTCGTCGTCGTCTGCAGGCCGAGCGTGACGACGATCGTGAGCGCAACCGTCGTGACGATCAGCTCCGAATCGGGTACGCCGAGGCCGACCATGACCCCCGCCAGAGCCGCAGCGACGACTCCGGTCTCGCGTGTCCAGGTGAGGAAGACGATCTCCTCACGCGTCCAGCGGCCGCGCCGGTCGGGGAGCAGACAGAGAAGGACGGTGGCGGGGCGCGCAAGCAGGATGAAGGCCGCGACGACGACAAGGGCCGGCGCGAGGTTGTCCCAGATGTCGCCCCACGGGAGGTTCGCTCCGAGGGTGACGAACACGAGGATGACGACGACGTCCGTGACCGTCTCGACGAAGGCGCGCATGTCGCGCTCGTGGTGCGAGTGCATTCCCAAGCGAAAGCGGTCCATGTTGCCGACGACGAGCCCGGCGAGGAACGCGCCCAGGTAGCCGCTCCCCCCGGCGGAGTCGATCGAGAAGTAACTGACAGCGACGACCGCGACGACCGCGACTTCGGAGGAGCCCCGCCAGATACCCGCGCGCCGGTCGGAGACGACGAGCGAGAGCAGGATTCCGAAGCCAATCCCAAGAGCCGTCGAGATGGCGAGCTCCTCGAGGAAGTCGACGGGCGGCCCGGTGAGCGACGCATCGCCGGTGAGGACGACCCCGGAGACGACGAGCGCCAGCACCGCGCCCGTCGCATCGTTGAGCGCCGACTCCGCGATGGCCGTCTGCTCGATCTTCTGACGGATGCCGATGCGATCGAAGAGCGGAATGAGGATCGCCGGGTCCGACGGCGCGAGCACCGCGCCGATCAGCAGCCCGGTGCTGTACGGCACGTCGAACGCGAACCACGCGACCGTGCCGGCGACGAATGCGGTGATGACGACCCCTGGGACAGCCAGCAACCCGAGCCCGATCGCGACCCTGCTCAGAACGCGGGTCGAGAGTTGCAGGCCGCCGTGAAAGAGGATGAAGGACACGCCGAGGGTGAGCAGGATCTCCGCGCCCATGGAATCGAGCGGAACGTCGATCGCATCGAGGACTGACGGCCCGAGCAGGGCGCCACCGACGAGCAGCACGAGCATCCGAGGCGCTCGCAGAGCGTCCGCGCCGACCTGGCACAGCAGACCCGCAGCCAGCATGACCCCGAAGGTGAGGATGACGTCCTTGACCGTGATGCGGCCGATTCTGCTCGAGGCGGTGGTCGGACGAGCCCGTTCGCACTGCCTGACAGTCGCGCGCGCGAGCCGTACGATGCTCGCGTGATCGTCTTCCTCCTGCTCGGCTGGGTGCCGTGGCCGCTCGTCTTGGCACTCGCGGTCGTCCTCTGGCTGACCGTCGTCGAGCTCCTCGAGTGGAGGCCCCACTTCGTCTGGTGGTTCTGGTGGCTGCTGCTCGTGTTCATGACCAACTTCGTCGGCTACCTCTTCCTGAGGGCGTACCGTGTCTACCAGCGATACCAGCTCAAACGGTCATAACGAGACCGCGAGACGGGCCCGCGACCTCCGCGACCGGCCGCTGTTTCGCATCGCCGCGCTCGCCGTCGTGCTCCTCGTCGCGTTTCTCGCGACGAAGAGCTGCGCACGGCACGACGACAAAGTCAGTCAGGAGGAGGCGATCGCGATCGCGACCGAGAAGGCCGCCTTCAAGCCCGACAAGGTGCAGATCAGATACGTGCCGAGAGGGTTCCCGCCCGTCTACTTCTGGGCTGTCTCGCTGTACACGCTGAAGCAGGATCAACCGGACCGCGTGCAGGTCCTTCTCGTGAACCCGACCACGGGCGCCGTTCAGAGGCCGTAGCCGAGCCTGCGACACGTGTAGGAAAGCTCCATAAACGGCGGCGCAACGAAGGTAATGCGCGACATGGAACGAGCAAGAGCGGTTTCGTAGGTTTGACCCGTCCAGCGGGTGCGGCCTGAGGAGGGGCGCAGATGCTTTCGTCGATCTTTTCGTTGCTCGCGCAAGAAGCGCCGACGGTCGAGGAGCTGAAGGCGGCGATCGACCTCGACTCGCTCGTCCTGCTCGAGGTCTACTACTTCTTCTCGGTCGTCGTCATGTGGCTGATCCACGTGGGCTTCATGGCCTACGAGGCCGGTGTTTCCAGACGCAAGAACCTCATGTCGACAGCGATGAAGAACATCCTCACGATCGCAGTCGTCACGCCGACCTTCTACTACTTCGGCTGGTACATCTACGGCTGCTTCGAGGAAGGCTGGCCGAAAGACGGCCATGCCAGCCCGGACGCGTTCCCCGGCTTCTGCGGTCTGACCGCGCCCTGGAGCTCAGGACTCGGCCCCAACATGGAGAGCAATCTCACCGGGCATCTCAGCCTCGTCTTCTTCCTCGCGTTCCTCCTCTTCTCGTGGACGACCGCATCGATCATGTCCGGCGCCGTCATCGAGCGCATTCGCCTGTCGGCATTCCTCCTGCTCGCCGTCGTCCTTGGCTCCGTGGTCTGGATCATGGACGCAGCCTGGGGCTGGAGCTCCGGCGGCTGGCTGACGACCCGCTACGGCTTCCACGACTCGATCGCGTCACTCGTCGTGCACGGCGTTGCAGGCGCGTTCGCCTTAGGCGTCCTCCTCAACCTTGGTCCGCGCATCGGGAAGTACGACATCGCAGGACGCGCCAGATCGTTCAGGCCGCACAACACGCACATGACGTTGATGGGGCTGATGCTGATCTTCACCGGCTTCTACGGGTTCTACGCAGCGTGCCTCTTCATCCAGTCGACCATCTTTCCGGGGTGGCTCAACATCTACCTCTCGCCGACGACGCTCGGCGCGATCGCGATGGTGATCACGATCGGCTTCGCCGGTGGGTTTACAGGAGGCTGGTTTGCGAGCAAGGGCGACCCGTTCTGGACGCTCTCCGGCGGGCTCGCCGGCGTGATCTCGGTGTCCGCGGGCGCCGACGTGTACCACCCGTCCCTCGCTTATCTCCTCGCAGCGTCGGGCGGCATGCTCGCCGTGTGGGTCGGGGGGTACATCGAGAAGACGCTTCGCATCGACGATGCCGTCGGCGCGGTGGCGGTGCACGGCTTCTGCGGCTTCTACGGCGTCTTCCTCGTGGGGATCTTCGCCGGGGGCTACCCGACCGGAATCAACAACATCCCGGTGTCGTTCGGCGGGCAGCTGATGGGCATGCTGGCCTTCCTTCCGCTGGCCTTCCTCCCGGGGTACATCCTCAGCTGGATCCTGAAGAAGTTCAACCTGCTGCGCGTGCCGGCAGAGGTCGAGCTCGAAGGCCTCGATCTCGCCGAGTTCGGCCAGGATTTCTATCCGGAGTTCGAGCGCGTGCCGGAAGTCATCGTCACCCCGGATGGTCAGGAGGTCGACTCCGCCGGGATCCTGCTCGAGGCGTACCAGCAAACCAACGGTCGGGCGACCACGAAGGCCGGAGCATAAGGAGAGATCATGTGGAATAGCTTCCCGTACGACGAGTGGAGCGACACGGTCACCGACTTCTGGACTTTCGGCCCGGCGAACTCGACCGGCACGTACATCCTCACCGTTCTCGGCTGCATCCTCATGGTCGGCTCGCTCATCGGGTGGGTATGGCTAGAGAAGCAGAAGCTCGAGCGCCAGGCGGCGACGTTGCGCGCATCCGGCGCGTTCGACCAGCCCTCGGCGACCGGGCCCCAGACCACGAGTGCCGGAGACTAGAGGAGAGGAGCGAGCATGGCTGAGAAGCAGATCGACTTCCCGCCCCTGCAGAAGGAGGATTCGAGGGTCGCGCCGTTCATGCTCGGCCTCTCAGTTCTCTGCGCGATCGTCGTGGTCATCATCCTTCTGACCGACCTCGAGGCGCCCTTTATCGGGCCTTGGGGGTAGTCTGCGCGTAGTGGCGCTGTACCTCCACTGCGCGATCTGTAGCCGAAAGCAGGCCGAGGGCCTGCTTTCTGGCGCTGCGTGGGGCCGGCTGGAGCTTCCGCCCGAGGCTTCGGTGGTGCACCCCGCTGCACGGGGCTCGACGCTGCGCGCATGCCCGGGCTGCGTCGGCCGCCACCCGAGCTGGCAAGAGGAGATGCTCGCCTCACTCGGCCTGGCTCCGGGCTTCGGCTCGGCTCGGCTCGAGACCGCTCAGTAGAAACCCGGCGCCGGTACCGGGTCGACACGGATGCGCGGCGCGGCCGGCACCGTCGACGATCCTGGTCGTTCCTACCAAGGGAGGTCGGCATGAAGACCATCGTCCTGGCGTACAACGACACCGACTCGTCCGATCGCGCACTCGAGCGGGCAGCAGAGCTCGCGGGCTTCTATGGAGCGAAGCTCGTCGTTACGAGCGTCGTCCCCGTCCTCGTCGGCGCCGGCCGCCCCTCCGAGCCGAGCGCAGAGCTCGAGCTCGCGCAAGCGAGGCTCGCCGAGCACGACGTCGAGGCAGAGATCGTCGAGGCAGTCGGCGAGATCTCGGAGGCAATCGTCGAGGTCGCCGAGAGCCGTGGTGCCGATCTCATCGTCGTCGGCACTCGGGAGCCGAGCCAGGTCGAGCGCCTGCTCGG
>JBOHBA010000104.1:0-2141 GCA_050698095.1 Gaiellaceae bacterium | reverse complement strand
AAGAGAAGAGGCCCGGACGGCTGTACATCCCGTCCGGGCCTCGAAATCGTCGATCTGGCGCCGTCTAGCCGCCGCTATGACCGCCTGGAGTGACCCCTCCTGGAGTGACGCCTCCCGGTGTCACGCCCTCTCCGAAAATGTGCGCCTCGACATCGTCCTCGTCATTGGCGCCGGCATTGCCTTCCGCGATGCCGCCCGCGTGGCCTTCGGCGGCGCCCCCGGCGTGGCCTTCTGCGACGCCGCCCGCGTTACCTTCCGCGACGCCACCTGCGTGACCGTGGCCCTCGACCTCCGGCTCCTCGCGAGTCTCTTCGTCCGGCATGTGCTCCTCCTTTGCATGGTGGACCGAAGTTCCAGTCAACTAGACGTGCGAACTCCCGAGAATCTTCCCACAAGGCTTCACTTCCGCAAGTCGGGCTGAAATGCTCATCCCCGTGAAGGTTGTGACGACACGGATCGCGGAGTCGACGGCAGCGTTTCGCGACGTCGTCCGGAACAAGAGTCTCCGGCGTCTCGAGCTTGCCTGGAGCGCGTCGATCATCGGCCAGTGGGCGTACCTCGTTGCCGTCTCCGTGTACGCGTACGAGGTCGGCGGCGAAGCCGCGGTCGGCCTGATCTTCCTCCTCCGGCTCGTACCCGCGGCGCTGCTCGCCCCCTTTGCGGGGCTGCTGGCAGACCGCTACCGCCGCGATCTCGTCCTGCTCGGCTCGCTGCTCGCGCGCGCGGTGCTTATCGGCCTGGCCGCGGTCGGCGTGTTTCTCGACGTCTCTTCCGCAGTCGTCTACGCGCTCGCGGTCGGTGCGGCCATCGCAACCACGCCCTTCAGACCGGCGCAGGCAGCCATGACGCCCGCGCTCGCACAGTCCCCGCGCGAGCTCACGGCCGCGAACGCCGTGGCGAGCACGATCGAAAGCCTCGCGGTCTTCGTTGGACCGGCACTCGCAGGGCTCCTCCTCGGGGTCACGAGCACCGGCACGGTCTTTCTCTTCAACGTCGGCCTGGTGTTGGTCTCCGGACTCTTCGTCATCAGGCTCCCCGCATCTAGGCCCCGGCAGGACCGCGAGACCGAGGCTTCGACGATCGCGTCAGAGCTGCTCATGGGCTTCCGCACGGTCGCTCGCGAGCCGGCTCTGCGCCTACTCATCGGTCTCTTTACCGCACAGACCTTCGTCGCGGGCGCTCTGGCCGTCTACGTCGTCGTCATCGCGATCGACCATCTCGAGCTGGGTGACGCCGGGGTCGGCTACCTCAACTCGGCACTCGGTGCGGGAGCGATCGTCGGTGGCGTGCTTGCGCTCGCGCTCACAGGAGCTCGGCGCCTCAGCCCGGCGTTCATGTTCGGGATCGTTCTCTGGGGCGCTCCGCTCGTGCTGCTCGGGATCATCCCGACGACGGTCGCGGCCCTGCTCCTGCTCGCCGTCATCGGGCTCGGGAACTCGTTCGTCGACGTTGCGACGTTCACGCTCGTTCAAAGGGCGGTCCCGGACCACGTGCTCGCCCGAGCGTTCGGAGTCATCCAGATGCTCTGGTTCGCAGCGGTGGGGGTCGGAGCGATCGCCGCGCCCGCGCTCATCGACTGGTTGGGTCTGGAAGGCGCCCTGATCGCGACCGGCGCAGCTCTCGTCGGCCTCGTCCTCGTGCTCTGGCCGAAGGTCGCCAAGATCGACGCGACGGCGGTCGCACCGGGAGTCGACGAGCTCAGGGTCTTGACCTCGGTTCCGATTTTCGCTCCGCTGCCCGGAATGACGCTCGAGCATCTGGCGGGGCGACTCGTTCCGCTCCGTCTCGATCCCGACACCGTCATCGTGCGGGAAGGCGATGCAGGCGACCGCTTCTACATCGTCGTCGAGGGTGTGGTGGAGGTCTCCGAGTACGGCAGACCGATCGTCGAGCTCGACGCAGGAGGCTACTTCGGAGAGATCGCGCTCATTCGTGACGTCGCCCGTACGGCAACGGTCACGGCCAAGACTTCCGTCGTCCTCTACGCACTCGATCGCGAGGACTTCCTCGCTGCGGTCACGAGCCACGAGCCGAGCGCCGAAGCGGCCGAAGAGGTCGTCAGCGCGCGACTGGCAGGCGTTCCGGTCGCAGGCGCGCGTCTCCCGTCGGTCTGAGCAGGCTCCAGAGGCTCCTCGCGACCA
>JBOHBA010000103.1:0-10568 GCA_050698095.1 Gaiellaceae bacterium | reverse complement strand
CACGTGTACATCGCCGTGCCGCCGCTGTACCACGTGAAGCTCGGCAGCCAGGGGATGTACTTCGAGAAGGACTCGCAGCTCGAGGACCTCCTCGTGCGCGAGCGCGTGAAGGACATGACCGTCACGTCGCGTGATTACCTCGAGACGGTGCTGACGCACGCTCGCTGGTCGCGGCTCTCTCGCGAGCTCGGCCACCTCGAGGCCTGGGCTGCGAAGCTCGAGGCCGAGTTCGGGCCGGCTGCGCGCTTCGCGATCTCACACGGGCTCGTCGAGGCGGAGTCCAACGGAACGCCGAACGCCGCCGAGCTGATCGCCGCGATTCCGGCCAACGGTTACGAGCTCACCGTCGAGGAAGAGCTCGAGGACGTCCTGCACGTGAAGGTCGTCGAGACGGAGACGAGCACCGCACACCACGTCGAGCTCCCGACGGCGATGCTCGGCTCGCCCACGTACGGCTCGGTCCAGCGGGCATACGCGAAGGTCGGCGAGGTCGTCGGACTCCCGCCGTTCACGGTCGCGTTCGGGAACAAGTCCTCGCGCGCGGAGACGTTCGACGCGCTCCGCGCGAGCTCGCTCGACCTTGCGAAGGAGGGCATGACCATCAGCCGCTTCAAGGGTCTCGGTGAGATGAACCCCGAGCAGCTGTGGGAGACGACGATGGATCCGACGAAGCGCATGCTCATCCGCGTTGAGGTCGAGGATGCCGCCGCCGCGGACCGCGTGTTCTCGACGTTGATGGGCGACCAGGTGGAGCCGCGCCGCCTCTTCATCGAGCAGAACGCCAAGGATGTGAGGTTCCTGGATGTCTGATGTCGTGGAGCCGCTGGGCGCAGGACGGATAGAGCCACGCGAGCTCGAGCAGGAGATGCGCTCGAGCTACCTCGACTACGCGATGAGCGTGATCGTCGGTCGGGCACTCCCCGATGTGCGCGACGGCCTCAAGCCGGTGCACCGGCGGATTCTCTGGGCGATGCACGATGCGGGCCACCAGCCCAACCGGCCGTACGTGAAGTGCGCCCGCGTGACCGGTGACGTGATGGGGAAGTACCACCCGCACGACTCGAGCTCCATCTACGACGCCATCGCGCGGCTCGTCCAGCCGTTCTCGCACCGGTACCCGCTCGTCGACGGGCAGGGAAACTTCGGCTCGATCGACGACGATCCGCCTGCCGCCGAGCGCTACACGGAGTGCCGCCTCGCGAAGCTTGCCACGGAGATGCTCCGGGACATCGACTCGGACACGGTCGACTTCGGGCCGAACTACGACGAGTCGCGCCGCGAGCCGCTCGTGCTCCCCTCCCGGTTCCCGAACCTGCTCGTCAACGGCTCCACGGGCATCGCTGTCGGAATGGCGACCAACATCCCGCCGCACAATCTCGCCGAGACGATCGACGCCGTCATCGCTCTCATCGACAAGCCGACCGCGAGCGTCGAGGATCTCATGTCGTACGTCAAGGGCCCGGACTTTCCAACCGGCGCCATCGTCGTCGGCCGGGCTGGGGTTCGCGACGCGTACCGAACCGGCCGGGGACGGATCGTCATGCGCGCGCGGGCTCACGTCGAGGAGCTACGCGGAGGGAAGAGCGCGATCATCGTCACGGAGCTGCCATACGGCGTGAAGAAGGGCGGAGACAGCGGCGTGATCTCGAAGATCGCCGATCTCGTCCGCGAGAAGGTGATCACGGAAGTCTCCGACCTCCAGGACTACTCCGACAAGACGGGCATGCGCATCCAGATCGAGCTGAAGCGCGAGGCGGTGCCGCAGGTCGCGCTCAACAAGCTCTTCAAGCACACCGCGCTTCAGACGACGTTCGGCTACAACGCCGTCGCGCTGGTCGACGGCGTGCCCCGGACGCTGTCGCTCCTCGAGTTCGTCCGGTACTACCTCGACTTCCAGCGCGAGGTCGTCACGCGGCGCTCGCAGTTCGAGCTGCGGAAGGCGCTTGCGCGGGCCCACGTCCTCGAGGGCTACCTCATCGCCCTCGACAACCTCGATGAGGTCATCCAGCTGATCCGAGCCTCCGACGACGCCGACGAGGCGCGGACGGGACTCATGGAGCGGTTCGGGCTCAGCGAGCTCCAGGCGCAGGCAATCCTCGATCTGCGGCTCCGCGCCCTCACGGGTCTCGAGCGCAAGCGCGTCGAGGACGAGTACGCCGACCTCCAGGAGCGCATCGCCGAGCTCAGGGTGCTGCTCGGCAACGAGGCCCACATCGCCGCGCTCATCAAAGAGGAGCTGCTCGAGCTCAAGGAGATCTACGGACGCACCGACGAACGGCGGACCGAGATCGTCGCGGGCGACACCGACCTCGAGCTCGAGGACATGATCGCCGAGGAGGACATGGTGATCGCGATCACCAAGTCCGGCTACATCAAGCGCCTACCCGTCACGACCTACCGCGAGCAGCGCCGCGGGGGGATCGGCGTCATGGGGATGGACATGAAGGACGACGACTACATCGAGCACCTGTTCGTCGCCTCGACGCACGACTACATCCTCTTCTTCACGACGGTCGGCAAGGTGTACCGACTCAAGGTGCACGAGCTGCCCCTCGGCTCGCGCCAGTCGAAGGGGCGTGCGATCGTCAACCTGCTTCCGTTCCGGCAGGACGAGTACGTGCGCGCAGTGATCGCGACGCGCAACTTCGAGGAGGCCAAGTACCTCGTCTGTGCGACGCGCAAGGGGATCGTCAAGAGGACCGAGTTCAGCGCGTACAACACGCCGCTCAAGGCGGACGGGATCATCGCCATCAAGTTGCGCGAGGACGACGAGCTCATAGGAGTCCGTCTCGCCGGAGATGCTGACGACGTGCTCATGGTCTCCAGGATGGGTCAGGCGGTTCGCTTCCATGCCAAACAGGCGCGGGCGATGGGGCGCGACACGACCGGCGTCGCGGGGATGAAGCTCCGCGCCGGCGACGAGGTCATCGAGGTCGACATCGCAGACGACGAGGCCGACCTGCTCGTCGTCACCGAGAACGGCTATGGCAAGCGCACGCGAGTCGGCGACTACCCGGTGAAGGGTCGCGGGACGATGGGCGTGAAGACCGTGCAGCTCGTCGAGCGCAAGGGCCGTCTTGCAGGCGCGCGGATCGTCCGCGAGGGCTACCAGGTGATGCTCATCTCGGACGCCGGCACCGTCATCAAGATTCCCGTGGACGGGATCCGCCGCGCGGGCCGTTCGACGCAGGGAGTGATCGTCATGCGGTTGCGCGAGGGAGAGCAGGTGGCGACTCTCGCTCCTGTCGTCGGCTCGGACGAGGACGAACCGCCCGCGGTCGCGGGCGACGAGCAACCCGGCGATCCCGTCTCGGTCAGCGAGAACGGCGACGCAGGAGCCGAGCCGGGCGAGGAGTAGACAGGGCCGTCCGGCGCCTCGTTACACGGCCCCCTGGATCGCGGGCCGGCGGTCGCCGACTCTGCGCAGGAAATCCCGCACGACACTGACGTAGCGATCGGGTTCCTCGACGTGGGCGACGTGGGCGCTTTCGTCGAACACGACCCATTCGGCGCCGCGGATTCCCTTCGCAAGCGGTTCGACGACCCATGGCGTCATCTCGTCGTATCGTCCAGAGGTGACGAGTGTCGGTACGTCGATCTCCCCGAGGCGCGCAGTCACATCCCAATCCGCGATGCGTCCGTTCACGTTCCACTCCGGCCCTTGCATGACGTCAGCGATGTGGTGATTCTTTGCCGCGGCAGCGGCCAGCAGGTACTCCGGGATCGGATCTGCGCGCACCATGAACTGGCGGATGTAGGCGAAGGACGCGGCGCCGTGCTCCGGGTCGTCGGTGGTGCCGGCGGCCTCATGTCGATCGAGTGTGTCCTGTACCTCCTGCGGCAGCGTGCTCTTCAGAGCCCTCGTCGTCCGGCCGAAGGCGGGGATGCTCGCGCACGTGCTCGCGAGGACGAGCCCGGCAAGCGCGGGACGCGGCTTCCGCAGGAGCCACTCCAGTGCGAGCCAGCCGCCCCAGGAGTGCCCGAGCAGCGAGAAACGGTCGAGCCCGAGCTGCGCGACGACCGCGTCGAGCTCGCCGACGAAGGTGTCGAACGTCCACAAGGAGTCGTCATCCGGCTGGTCGCTGCGGCCGCAGCCGAGCTGGGTCGTAGAAGACGACCGCACGCTCGTCCGCCAGCGCGGTGAGGGGCTCGAAGTATCCGTGAGGAAGGCCTGGCCCGCCGTGGAGCAGGACGAGGGGTGTCCGACTCGAATCGAGATCACCTTCGCCGCGGTAGTAGGTCCGGTACCCGTCTCGGGTGACGAAACCCTCGACGCTCACGTCTCGCTGCCGGAGTCCGCCTTGTTGGAGAGTGCCGTGAGCAGGTCGATGGGTATCGGGAAGACGATCGTCGAGTTGTTCGACGCGCCGATCTCGAGGAGTGTCTGCAGGTAGCGCAGCTGCACCGTGATCGGCTCCTGGGACATGATCGCCGCCGCGTCCTTGAGGCGTTCGGAGGCCTGGAACTCGCCTTCCGCGGATATCACCTTCGCGCGGCGCTCGCGCTCGGCTTCCGCCTGGCGCGCCATCGCGCGCTGCATGCCGGCGGGGATCTCGACGTCCTTCACCTCGACCACCGAGACCTTGATTCCCCACGGTGACGTCGCCTCGTCGATGATCGCCTGGAGGATGGTGTTGATCTTGTCGCGCTCGGACAGCAGCTCGTCGAGCACGTGCTGGCCGAGTACCGACCGCAGCGTGGTCTGCGCGATCTGCGACGTCGCGACCATGTAGTTCTCGACCTGGACGATCGCCGCTTTCGGCTCGACGATGCGGAAGTACGCGACCGCGTTCACGCGAACCGGGACGTTGTCCTTGGTGATCACCTCTTGCGGCGGGACGTTGAGAGTCACCGTTCGAAGGTCGACTCGGACCATCCGGTCGACGACCGGGATGAGGATGATCGGGCCAGGACCCTTCGGTTCGGCGAGGAGGCGCCCGAGGCGGAAGATGACCCCCCGCTCGTACTCGCGGAGGATCTTGATTGCCGCGAAGGCGAAGAGGACGACGACGACCACTACCGCGGCGAAAACGATCAATCCCGTTGACACACCGTTCATCAGCTCGTCTCCTCCGTTGTGGGTGACGCGACAGATCCTACGACGAGGCGCAAGTCGTCCTCGACGTGCTCGACGCGGACGTGGTCGCCGAGGACGAGCGGAGCGCCATCGCTCGTTCGCGCACGCCAGAGCTCCCCGTTGACATGGACCGTGCCGTCACGCCTGACCACGCCCTCGCTGCCCACCAATCCGTGAACGCCCACGGCCGCGGGTCGACGTACGACTTGCGCAACCCGCGAGATGGCGATTCCCAGCAGTAGCGCGAGGGTGGCTGCGATGCCGACCGCGACAGGGAGCGACACCTGGTACGCCTCCCCGGCCGGGTCGAAGAGGATGAGCGCGCCGAGCACGAACGTGACTCCCCCCGCGACCGTCAGCGCGCCGTGGGTCGGCACGAAGGCCTCCGCGACGAAGAAGGCCGCAGACAGGGTCATCAAGAGCAGACCCGCAAGCGAGACGGGAAGCACCTGCAACCCGTAGAGGCCGAGGATCAGGGAGATCGCACCGACGGTGCCGGGGAAGATCAAGCCGGGGTTCCACAGCTCCACGACGATTCCGATGAGTCCGATCGAGAGCATCAGCGCGATGAGGTTCGGATCGACGAGGAAATCGCGCGCCTTCTGCCAGAAGCTCATCTCGACGTTCTCGATTTGGGCTCCCGCGGTCTCGAGCACGAGGCCCTTCGGAACGGTCTTCATCCCGTCGATGCGGTTCAGGAGCGCCGGGACGGTGGGGGCGATCACCTCGACGAGCCCGATTGCCTCTGCCTCGCGGGCGCCGTAGTTCGAGGCCTCGGTGACCATCTTGCGCGCGGCCTCGACGTTCCGATCGTGCTCGCGCGCCAGCTCGCCGATGTACGCGGCAGCGTCGTTCACGATCTTCCGGCGGAGATCCTTCGAGATGTCCTGGCCGCCGAGCGAGATCGGAGTCGACGAGCCGATGTTCGTCTGCGGCGCCATCGCGGCGATGTCGGCGGACATAGCGATCACGGCGCCCGCCGAGTCGGCGCTCGAGCCGGGAGGCGAGACGTAGACGACGACAGGAACCTTCGAGGCGAGGAAGCGCTTCACGATCCCGCGCATCGAGGTCGCGAGTCCGCCCGGCGTGTCGAGCACGAGAACGACGGCCGCGAGCTCCTCGTTCTCCGCACGATCGACCGCGTTCTCGACGTACTCCTGCGTCACCGGGTTGATGTCGTTGTCGAGATGAACGGCGAGGACACGCGTCTCCGCGTCCTGCCCGCCGGCGACCACTGGCGCGGCGAGTGCGACGAGGAGAAGCGCGAGAAGAAGAAATCCCCGCATCGAGCGGCTCCGCACTGGTGTAAGGATTCTATCAACGCAGGTTCGCCGCCCTTGCTCGCGAACGGCAGGGAGGCCACCCTGGATTCCTGTGCGCCGCCTCGCCGCCCTCGCGGCCGCTCTCGTAGCGGCCACCTCCGTGCCCGATGCGCTTGCGGGCTCGACCGCGCGCGTGCAGACGGTCGAGCTACACGCTGTCGGAGACCGCTCCTTCGCGCCTCCAGCGCGGGTCGGGCGATTCACACTCGCAGGCTTGGAGTGGCGGGGCTCTGGCCGGGTCCTCCTGCGCACCCGCTCGGGCGCCGGCCGCTGGAGCCCCTGGCGTCCTGGAGCGCCCGAGGACGAGGACGGCCCCGACGCCCGCTCGCCTGAGGCGACAGCCCCCGGCTGGACGAACGGCAATCCCTGGTGGGTCGGTCCTTCGGTCGCGATCGAGGCGCGGGCCGTGGGCGAGGTCGAGCGGATTCGCGCGCACCTCGTGTGGAGCCCCGAGACGAAGGTCCCGCTCAGGCTCCCGTCGGCCACGGAGATACCGCAGATCGTCCCGCGCCTCTCCTGGGGAGCGGACGAGTCGATCCGGCGCGGGCCGCCCTCGTACGCGGCCGGCGTCCGGTTCTCCATCGTCCATCACACCGCAGGTCGGAACGACTACTCGCGCTCGGAAGCACCGGCGATCGTGAAGGGAATCCAGCTCTACCACGTCCAGGGAAACGGTTGGAACGACATCGGCTACAACTTTCTCGTCGATCGCTTCGGGACGGTCTACGAGGGGAGGTTCGGCGGGATCGACCGGAATGTCGTTGGCGCGCATGCGCAGGGGTTCAACACCGGCTCAGTGGGCATCGCGCTGATCGGCTCGTACGGGAGCACGCAGCCGCCGAAGGCGGCGCTCGATGCCATCGCCCGCCTCGTCGCCTGGCGTCTCGATCTCGCCCACGTCGACCCGACGAGCTTTCTGACGTTCATCTCCGGCGGTAGCGAGCGGTACGCGAGTGGCATCCCGGTGGTGTTGAGCGCCGTCTCGGGGCACCGCGACACCGGGTTCACCGAGTGCCCGGGAACCGCGCTGTACTCGAAGCTCGGCTCGCTCGCGGCCGCTGCCAGAGCGGTCGGACTCCCCAAGATCTTCGAGCCGCGAGCCGAGACCAGTGGCTCCTCAGTCCGCTTCCGCGCGAACCTGTCGTCAGCGCAGCCATGGACTGTCGTCGTGGCGTCGGCAGAGGGCGCCGAGGTCGCGCGCGGTTCCGGTGACGGCATCGACGTCGACTGGACGTGGGACTCCTCCGGAGTCCCGGCCGGGACCTTCGCCTGGACCCTCAGTGCCGGCGGCGCCCTTCCCGCGACGGGTGTTCTCAGAGCCGGAGGCGCGGCGCCGACGCTCGCGATCGAGGCAGCCTCGGCTCAACCCGAGGCGATCAGCCCGAACGCCGACGGCCAGGCCGACTCGGCGGCTCTGACCTATCGTCTCAGCACCGCGGCGAACGTCACCGTCGAGATCGCAGACCCCGTCGGAGGAGTCGTTGCCACGCTCATCGACCGCGTGTGGACAGGAGCAGGGCAGCACACGGTTCCGATCGACGGCACCAGCCTCGCAGACGGTCGCTATGGGATCGTGATCACCGCGCGTACGGCCGCCGGAGTCTCCGTGCAAAGCGTTCCGTCACTCACCGTGAGTCGCACCCTGGGCGCGGTCACCGCCACGCCGGCGGCCTTTTCGCCGAACGCGGACGGCCGAAGGGACAGGCTCGTCGTCGCGTTCTTGCTCACCGCGGCCGCCGATGTCAGGATCCGGATCGAGCGCGACGGTCGCTGGGTCGCGAGCCCGCTCAGCGCAAGCTTTCTCCCCGGTCCGCAACGCTTCGTCTGGGACGGCGCACGTGCGGCGGGTGCGCTCAGAGACGGAGAGTACGAGGCGATCGTCGAGGCGCAGGATTCTGCGGGGGGTATCTCGTACGGTGTCCCGTTCGTCTCGGACACCGCTGCTCCCCGCCTACGGTTTCTTCAGGGATCGAGGCTGCGTGTCGCGCTGAGCGAGCCTGCCGTGCTTACGCTGCGGATCGACGGACGTGCGCTGCGCTACGAAGCGAAACGGGCGGGGATCGTCCGGATACCGTGGGGCGTGCCTGCGAGACGGGTGCGGGCGGTCGCGTGGGACGCGGCCGGGAACTCGAGCGGCCCGGTTGTCCGCGTTGCCGCAGCGGGTGCCCCGGGATCCGGGCAGTAAACTCGCGCCGTGCAGGCGCCTCTCCCGGCGGTCCCCTTCGGCCGCGACGTGATCGAATCGATCCTTCCTCACCGCGAGCCGTTCCTCCTCATCGACGAGGTGACGGAGCTCGAGCCGGGCCGAAGGGTCGCGGCGCGCCGCGAGGTGCGCGCGGACGACTGGTGGTTTCCAGGGCACTTCCCGGAGCGGCCGGTCATGCCCGGGGTCCTCATCGTGGAAGCTATGGCGCAAACTGGCGCGGTCGCGGTTCTCGTCCAGGAGGAGAACCGCGGCAAGATCGCCTTCTTCGCGGGCATCGACGACTGCCGCTTCAAACGGATCGTCGAGCCCGGGGACACGTTGAAGCTCGTGTGCGAGATCGACACCGTGCGCGGACCGATCGGCCGGGGCAAGGCGACGGCCCACGTCGGGGACGAGCTCGCGGCGCGCGGAACCCTCACGTTCGCGGTGGAGCGCTAGATGCTCGCCGCGGCAGCAAACGGGCTCCGAATCGGGATCACGGGTCTCGGAACGCACGTTCCCGAGCGGATCATGACGAACGACGAGCTCGCGCAGATCGTCGAGACGTCGGACGAGTGGATCGTCGAGCGGACGGGAATCCGCGAGCGACGGATCGCAGCGGACGACGAGGCACTGACCGACATCGCCATGCCCGCGGCGACCGCGGCCCTCGCCGACGCCGGTGTCGACCCTGCCGAGATCGACCTCCTGATCTGCGCGACGGTGACGCCGGACATGATGTTCCCGACGTCGTCGGCGCTCCTCGCTGACGCTCTGGGGATGCCCAAGGCTGCCGCGTACGACCTCCTCGCCGGCTGTACCGGGTTCGTCTACGCGATCGCGCAGGCGTACGGAATGCTGGCGTCCGGGCTCTCGCGACGCGCGCTCGTCGTGGGCGGCGACGTCCTCTCGAAGATCTTGGACTGGGAGGATCGCTCGACGCTCGTCCTCTTCGGCGACGGAGCCGGTGCGGTCGTCATGGAGCCTGTTGCGGAGGGTGGCTTCCTCGGCTTCGAGCTCGGCGCTGACGGCGGCGGCGGCGAGAATCTCTGGTATCCGGGCTCGGGATCGCGGACGTTCGAGAACCCCGACGCGATGCTCAAGATGAACGGGCGCGAAGTGTTCAAGTTCGCGACGAGGATCATGGTCTACTCTGCGCAGCAACTCCTGCCGACATGCGGCAAGACGGTGGAAGACATCGACGTCTACATCCCGCACCAGGCCAACAAGCGGATCATCGACTACGCCGTCGCTAAGCTCGGTATCCCTTTGGAGAGGACAATCGTGAACGTCGACCGCTACGGCAATACGTCATCGGGCTCCATCCCACTTGCGCTCGCCGACGCGCGGTCGGACGGGCGCCTGCGTGATGGCGCCCTGATTCTCATGACCGGCATGGGCGCGGGGCTCACGTGGGGCTCGGCCCTCATGGAATGGACGAACGGGAGGTCCTCATGACGAAGGTTGCTTTCTGCTTCCCCGGGCAGGGATCTCTCGAGATGGGAATGGGGAAAGAGATCGCGCACGCGTTCCCCGCGGCGCGCGAGGTGTATCGCATCGGCTCGGAGGCCTCCGGGCTGGATCTCGAGAAGCTCTGCTTCGAAACGCCGCTCGAGGAGATGGTCGAGACCGAGGTGCAGCAACCGGCTCTCGTCGCGACGAGCCTCGCGATTCTCGCTGCGATGCGCGAGCGCGGGCTCGAGCCCGACGTCGTCGTCGGTCACTCCGTCGGCGAGTTCGCGGCTCTTGCAGCTGCGGGCTCGCTGGGAACAGGCGAGGCGATAGGGCTCGTGCGCGAGCGGGGGCTGGCGATGGCGGAGGCCGCCCGCCAGCGTCCGGGCACGATGGCCGCGATCCTCGGGCTCGAGGACGAGGAGGTCGAGAAGCTCTGCAGGAAGATCGTGGGCGTGTGGCCGGCCAACTACAACTGCCCGGGCCAGATCGTGATCTCGGGCGAGCATGACGCGGTCGAGGAGTGCTGCGC
>JBOHBA010000102.1:0-7952 GCA_050698095.1 Gaiellaceae bacterium | reverse complement strand
CGGCAAGACCACGACGCTACGGATGATCGGTGGGTTCGAGCTCCCGACCGGTGGCAGGGTCCTGCTCCGCGGACGGGACGTGACCAACGACCCGCCTGACAAGCGCCCGGTCAACATGGTCTTCCAGAACTACGCGCTCTTTCCGCACCTCGACGTCGGCGAGAACGTCGCCTTCGGGCTGAAGCGTCGGAAGGTCGACAAGGCCGAGATCACACGTCGGGTCGGCGAGGCGCTCGACCTCGTCCGGCTGGGCGGCTACGAGCGGCGCAAGCCGAACCAGCTCTCCGGCGGCCAGCAGCAACGGGTGGCCCTCGGAATGGCGTTTGCCAACCGGCCCCGTGTGATTGTCCTCGACGAGCCGACGACCGGCCTCGACGTGACCACGCAGGCGCATGTCCTCGAAACCGTCCGGGCTCTCTGTGCCATGCACGGCGTCGCGGCCGTGTATGTGAGCCACGACCTCTCAGTGGTGGCGACTCTCGCGGACCGTGTCGCGGTCATGTACGGCGGGCGGCTCGCCGAGGTAGGGCCCACCGGAACGCTCTTCCGGCTCGCGGCGCATCCGTATACCCGGCGTCTCGTGGAGGCGATCCCCGAGCTGTCGGGGAAGCACGCGCTCGTCGGCATCCCCGGCACGGCCCCACGGCCGGGGCACCGACCGACGGGCTGCTTCTTCGCGCCGCGTTGCGCCTACGCCCAGGAGGCTTGCACCGCCGCCGAACCGCCCCTCGAGGTCGTTGCCGCCGAGCACGTGGTGAGGTGCATCCGGCACGTCGATGTCATGCGAGACGCCGCGGCTGCCAGGCCGGCGGCCACCGCGAGGCCGGAGATCGAGGTCGAGGACGCCCTCGTCTCCGCGAGCGGAATATGCGCCGCATATGGGGAACGTCAGGTGCTCTTCGACGTCGAGCTCGCAGTCAGGCCGCGCGAGTGCCTGGCCCTCGTGGGCGAGTCGGGCTCGGGCAAGACAACACTCGCACGCTGTGTTGGCGGACTGCACGACGGCTACACGGGGACGATCGCGTACCGCGGCCGACCTCTCGCCCCCGGATCGCGTGCGCGCGACGCGAACACGCGCCGGGAGATCCAGTACGTCTTCCAGAGCCCCTACAACTCGCTCAATCCCCGCAAGGCGATCGGTCAGATCATCGGGCAGCCGCTCGCCCTCTTCTTCTCGGCCGGTGGCGCGGATGCGCAGCGCCGCGTGACGGAGGCGCTCGAGCGCGTACAGCTGTCATCGAGCGTCCTCCACCGCTACCCGCATCAGCTCTCGGGAGGCGAGCGCCAGCGTGTCGCAATCGCACGGGCGCTCATCGCGGAGCCTCAGCTCCTCGTCTGCGACGAGGTCACCTCGGCGCTCGACGTGTCGGTGCAGGCGGCGATCGTCGACGTGCTCGCCGAGCTGCAGCGCGAGCTCCACATCGGGCTCCTCTTCGTGACGCACAATCTCGCCTTGATCCGCACGATCGCGCAGGAGGTCGCCGTGATGAGCGAGGGACGCATCGTCGAGCGGGGGCTGGTCGACGACGTGCTCGACGCGCCGCAGGCCGAGTACACGAAGCGCCTGCTCTCCGATACTCCGAGCCTCGAGGCCGCGATCGCAGCTTCGACCGTCTGAGCAGGCGCCCGCTGTCCGCCAGCGCTCCGCCGGCTCGCGGAGGAATGCTCCGCTTCCAGGCCGACCTCGAGCGGCTTCCCGTCCCAGCGCTCGAGGAGACGTGCGAGCTGTACCTCCGCCTCGTCGGGCCGCTGCTCAGCGACGGCGAGCTCACCGCCACGCGGCGAGCGGTGGCCGAGCTCGTCCGGCCGGGAGGTCAGGGCGAGGTGCTCCAGAGTCGTCTGCGCGCTCTGAGCGAGACGGTGGACAACTGGCTGGAGCCGTTCTGGGACGACCATTATCTCTGCGACGACACCCCGCTTCCCGTCAACGTCAGTCCCGGATTCGTCCTCTCCGGGCAAGGGCGGCCGCAGGTCGCGCGCGCGGCCGGTCTGCTCTCGGCAGCACTGCGGTTCAAGGAGCTCGTGGCGGGCGAGAACCTCGAGCCGGACCTTGAGAAGGGCGCCCCACGATGCATGAGCGATTACTCGCGCGTCCTCTGCTCGACGCGCATTCCGGGCGCGAGCCGAGACCGGCTCGAACGCCACCCGGAGGGCCGCCACGTCGTCGTCGCGCGCAACTGCCGTTTCTTCTCGCTCGACGTTCTCGACGAGAACGGCCGCCCGTATGCGGTCGAGGATCTCGAGCTCGCGCTTCAGGGGATCATGGACGACGTCGAGTCCCCCGGGCCCACCGTCGGTGCGCTGACGACAGACGAACGGCGGACATGGGCCCAGGTGCGGGAGGAGCACCTGCGACAGGGGTCGCCGTCAACGCAGGCGGCGTTGGCGACCTTGGAGTCGGCGATCCTGCTGCTCGTCCTCGAGACCGAGCCCACGTCGGCCGGCCCGCGCTCGGGCGACGCCGCTCGTCTGATGCTCCACGGCGATGCCCGCGGGCGCTGGTTCGACAAGTCGATCCAGCTCGTCGTTGCGAGCAACGGGATCGCTGGCTTCTGCACCGAGCACGCGGGCTTCGACGGCAATACCTCGCTTCGGTTCGCGGAGTTCCTCGTCGAGCACGAGGATCGATCGCTGCAAGCGCCGGCTCGAGGTGTCGGCCCAGCTCCCAGGCGCCTCGAGTTCGACGTGACGGAGCCACTGCGCGAGGCGATCGTGCGAGCACGGCAAGGTGCCGACGAGCTGCTGGTCAGGACGGACCTCGCGGTGCTCGATTTCCTTCGTTTCGGCAAGCGCGAGATCGTCCGGCATGGGGTGAGCCCGGACGGCTTCGTGCAGATGGCCTTCCAGCTCGCGTACTTCACGCTCACCGGCGAGACGGCGTCCACATACGAGTCGGTCGACATGAAGCGCTACCTCCACGGGCGAACGGAGGCCATGCGCTGCGTCTCGCCCGAGAGCGTCTCCTTCGTGCGCGCGCTCAGGGCACCAGGCCGCCGCGACTCACGCGCCGCCGCGGAGCGGCTCCGGGCCGCGATCGCGAGCCACGGCGCGCTCGTGCAGCGCTGCAAGGAGGGACGCGGCGTCGAACGGCACCTGCTCGGCTTGAGACGCATGATCGAGCCCGGCGAGACGTCGCCCGCGCTCTTAACCGACAAGGGCTACTCGACCCTCACCCGCAGCGTGCTGTCAACGAGCGCCTTGCCCAGCTCGCCCGGCGTCGAGCTGACGTGCTTCGGCCCAGTAGTCGACGAGGGCGTCGGCCTTTCGTACACGATCCATGAGGAGTCGGTGTGCTCCGTCGTGACCAACTTCCACGGACTTGCCGATGCGTTTGCCGATGAGCTGGCGAACAGCATGCTCGAGATGCGAGCGTTGTTGGCCGCCCCAGGCTAGAGCACGCGGTAGGCCCACACTCGAACCAGGACGCTCGGCTCGCCGATCGGCATGGCCTGGAACTCGTCGCCGCGCTCGACGAGCTCCCAGCGGCTCGCGGTCGTGAGGGCGGTCATCTTCTCGTCGAAGCCCGGCGGGCTACCGCCATCGGATCGGAGGGTGAAGATAATGTGGCCTTCCGGGCGGGTGATCCGCATCAGCTCGTCGAGACTCGCCGCCGGCGCGTGTCCCGTCGTAAGAACGCCCGCGGCAAGCACTGCGTCGTACGCGCCGGTCTCGTAGCAGAGATCGTCACCGAGCCTGCCCTCGCGAAGGTCTCGGTACACGCCTTTGCGGCGAGCCTCCGCGAGCATCCGCGGAGACAGGTCGAGTCCGTCCAGCCTGGAGAAGCCCGCCTCCGCGAGGGCGACCCCGAGGAGTCCTGTCCCGGCGCCGACGTCGAGGACGCGCGCGTCGGCCTGAACCAGCTTCCTCGCCACGGTCGCCACGGCTTCGGGCGACCGGTACCCCATCCCGTGCACCAGTTCCCTCTCATAGGCTGAGGCAATGCGGTCGTACTCGGAGCGCAGCTCGGCGAGATCGCGGGCGCCGTAGAGGCGATCGAGGTCGACCTTCGATCCGCGTCTCGCGACTCGTGCGTGCGTGTAGAGGAGCCAGCCGCCGACGAGCCCGCAGAAGCCGATCAACACCGCGTAGGCCGCGCGCTTCCCGGCAGCGTCGCCGATTCCGCCTGCAAGCAGGGGGCCGACCGTCGAGGCCGCTGCCCAGCCAAGCATCACGAGACCCATCACCGAGCCCCGTCCTATCGCCGAGCGATGTGCGCCGGCAGCGGCCAGGGGATAGATGATCGTGTCCATCGTCGACCAGGGCGGCGCGCGCAGGAGGACGAAAGCGACCGCGGCGAGCGTCGAGCCGCTCGCCAGGACCAGGGAGAAGGTGACGCCGGTGAGGAGGGCGGCATAACCGCCGACGCGAAGCGTCGCAGACCGCGCGCCGAGCCGTGCGACGCCCGCACTGACCATGGTGTAGACGGCCGATGCGATCGAGAACAGGAGCCCGATCTCTGCAGCGGAGACGCCGTTCTCGCGTAGCTGGAGCGGAATCAGGAGATTGACGCCCCCGCCCACGAGGCCGATGAGCACGATGATCGCGATGCCGGCCAGCACGAGCTCGTCCTCGCGGGCGAGCCGAAGCGCTTCACGCAGCCGCTGCTGCGGAACGTCGACGGTCGCGGCGGGCGCCGTCACGAAGAGCGCGGCCGTAACCGCGGCTGCGGCGAGGGCGAGCATGAGGAACGGCGTCCCTGTGTCGTAGCGGTCGGCGAGGACACCGGCGAAGACCGGCCCGGCCGTGAAGCCGAGCCCCGCAACCGTGGTCGTGAGGGCGAGCGCCCTGGCGCGGCGCTCCTCCTCGAGCGAATCGGAGAGCCACGAGGCGCCCGCGCCCCAGAGAGCTCCGAAGGAGATCCCGAACGCGACTCGAGCGGCGAGCAGCGTCGAGAAGTCGGTGGCGAGTCCCTGACCGAGAGTCGCCACCGTGAAGAGACATGCCGAGGCGATCGTGACTCTGCGGGCGCCGAAGCGGTCTGCGAGCACTCCGAGCGGCAGCGCGACGACGAGCGCCGCGAGGCTCGAAGCGGCGAGGATCATGCCGGTCTCGACCCCGGAGAGCGCGAACTCGTCCGCAAAGGTCGGCGCGAGCGGGACCATGGCGATCCAGACGAGCGTCTCGAGCAGGAAGAGCGCGTAGATCGGAGCGACCGTGTGGCGCATCGTCGGCCGCCGCATCAGCGACGGCTCCCACTCAGTCCCGAGGGCACTGGAAGTGTCGCCCGCACGAGATCCGGACGATCGCTGAAGATCCCGTCGACGCCGAGTCGTGCCAGCTCGGTCATCCGCGCAGCATCGTTCACGGTGTAGACGGTCGTCGCGAGTCCGAGCGACCGCGCTTTTTTTTGTCCACGGCGGGTGATGCGAGGATCGTGGAAGCCGACGCCCCAGGCATACCTTGCGGCTCGCCGGATGGAGACCCCGTAGCCGACGTGCTGGAGGACGCGCCGGCCTCGAACTGCCTCGAGCGCACGCCGCTCGAACGAGACGACGATTGCGTCTTCCGGGAGCAGGGCGACGGTGCGGCGGACGACGTCATGGCGACGGTACCGCCACGGGCTCTTGAGCTCGCACATGACCCCGACCCGGCCGCGAAGGAGATCGATCGCCTCCTCGAGGCGAAGCTCGCCGCCGCGCGGGCGATCGTGGCAGACGACGAGCGAGCCGTCGTGCGACGCATGCACGTCGAGCTCGACGTAGTCGGCTCCGAGCTGGATCGCATGTTCGAACGCGGGCAGCGTGTTCTCCGGGAGATCCCACGACGCGCCACGATGCGCGATGACGAACGTCACCCGAGGAGCCGCTGTACGACGCCTATCTCGACCCCCTTGACGAGCTCGTCGGCAGCCTGCAGCCGCTCGGGCGAGTGCGTCCCCAGGACGGCGACGCAGTACAGCCCGGCGGCTTTCGCCGAGGCGACACCGGCCTCTGTGTCCTCGAAGGCGACGACCTCGTCCGGATGAAGGTCTTCCGCGAGACGGGAGACCGCGCACAGGTAGCCCTCCGGGTCGGGTTTTCCGCGATCGACGTCGTCGGCGGCGACGAGGACCGAGATGCGATCGTCGATGCCGGCCCCGGCGAGCACGGGTTCGATCTCACGCCGGAACGCACCCGAGACGACGGCGACCGGGACGCGGTCGGCCGCGTACGTGACGGCCTCGCGCACCGCCGGAGACACCGTCTCCCCGCCGCCGGCCAGCGCGAGGTAGCGGTCGATGCGCTCTTCGACGAGCGCGGCCAGCCTCGCGCCGTCGGCGCCCAGCCACCGGCTGATGATCACGTCCTCCGAATGACCGGCGAGCGTTCCGAAGTAGTCGCTCTCGCTTAGCGGGCGGCCGTGCTCCGCGAACATGTCGCGGTACACCGCGTAGAGAATCGGCTCGTCGCGGGAGAGCGTCCCGTTGAAGTCGAACGCAATGGCCCGCACGCCGCGCATCAGCGGGCCAGCCTACCCAGGCCGGTACCCGGTGCCTGACACCGGGAGTCCGGCATGCTCCGGCGGTGCTCCTTGCGATTGACCAGGGGACGACTGGGACGACCTGCCTCGTCGTCGACGACGAGCTACGCCCGATCGGTCGCGGCTATCGCGAGATCAATCAGCACTTTCCGCAGCCGGGGTGGGTCGAGCACGATCCGGAGGAGATCTGGGAGAGTGTGCTCGCCGCTACGGGCGATGCGCTCGCGCACGCCGGCGTCGTCGCGTCGGACATCGCCGCCCTCGGGATCACGAATCAGCGGGAGACGACGGTCGTCTGGGATCGCCGCACGGGCCGACCGCTGCAGCGGGCGATCGTGTGGCAGGACCGGCGGACGGCCGAGCGCTGCCGGGAGCTGCCGCGCGATCTGATCCGCGAGCGCACGGGGCTCCTCCCCGACCCCTACTTCTCGGCGACCAAGCTCGAATGGATCCTGCGGCATACAGAGCGGTCGCAATCGGATCTCGCCTTCGGAACCGTCGACTCGTGGCTCGTCTGGAAGCTGACTGCGGGCGCCGCTCACGTCAGCGACGAGACGAACGCGTCGCGGACGCTGCTGCTCGGGCTCGACGCACGCGACTGGGACGATGAGCTCCTCGCGTTGTTTCGCGTCGAACGGACACTGCTTCCCAAGGTGGTGCCCTCGAGCGGAGTCGTCGGTCACGGCGAGCTGCTCGGCGCGGAAGTGCCCATCGCGGGGGTCGCCGGCGACCAGCAGGCAGCGCTCTTCGGCCAGGGCTGCTTCTCGGCCGGCGAGGCCAAGGTCACGTATGGCACGGGCAGCTTCGTCCTGATCAATGCGGGCAGCGGACGTACCGGGACCCCGGACGGGCTGCTCGAGACGGCGGCAGCGGTCGCGCCGGGAGCGCCGCCTCAGCTCGCCGTCGAAGGATCGGTCCTTGTCGCCGGCGCAGCCGTGCAGTGGCTCCGCGACGGGCTCGGGCTCATCGCGGACGTACGCGAGGCCGAGGCGCTCGCTCTCGAGGTCGACTCGTCGGAAGGTGTGGTCTTCGTACCGGCTCTGACGGGGCTCGGCTCTCCGCACTGGGATCCCGACGCGAGAGGGCTCGTCGCCGGGATCACTCGCGGAACCACTCGCGCTCATCTGGTGCGTGCGACGCTCGAGGCCATCGCGTTCCAGGTCGCCGACGTCGTCGACGCCTATCCGGGTGACATCGGCGTTCTGCGGGCCGACGGCGGCGCGAGCGCGAACGGATTCCTGATGCAGTTCCAAGCCGACCTGCTCGGCTGCCCGGTCGAGGTCGCGGCGGACGCCGAGATGACGGCGCTCGGAGCCGCGGCGCTCGCCGGGCTTGCGGTGGGTATGTGGCCAGACGTCGACGCTCTTCGCGGACGCATTCGAAGAGGCGCTCGATACGAGCCGGCGATGTCGCGCGACGAAGCGGCCGAGCGAAGAAGTGTCTGGCGGGACGCGCTGCGACGGACGCTCAGTTCCTAGAGGCCTGATGTGGGC
>JBOHBA010000101.1:0-3926 GCA_050698095.1 Gaiellaceae bacterium | reverse complement strand
CCGAAGACGTTGATCCCCGTCTGCCGCGACGTGATCGGCTCGATGAGCAGCTCGTCGAGATTCGTCCCCGCAACCTCGGCGAGCAGGAGCTGGACGACCCCGTAACCGGCGTTCAGCGCAATACCTCCGAGAAACGCAGCGAGCGCGTACCAGTAGAACCGCACGCCGCGCCTCGCGAGCAGCGCCACGCCGGCGACGAGGAACCCGAAGTGGAGGACGAACTTCACCATCCCCTTCGACCACTGCGCCAACGCTTGAGCCGTGTCGAGGTTGTAGAACCCGGCCAGGTACACGAGCGCGAACGCGAGGAGGAAGCCGAACGCGACCGCGGACGTCCTCGTGAGGCGAGCGTCGCCGTGCTCGAATCGGTCCCAGGCGAACAGCACGAGGAAGACCGAGGTCAGGACGTCCGAGAGCGTGAGCGAGCCCGCGAGCTCCCACTGCAGCTTGTGAAAGGTGACCGTGAGGACGGTGGCGAGGAAAAGGCCGTCGAGCACGGGCTGGACGAGCACGCGCTCACCGAGCGTCGCTCGCACAGGGAGCGCATGGGTCGTCATGCGATCTCTCGCAGGAGGGCGGCCATCTCCTCGACCCGCGCGCGGCGTGACAGGCGCTCCTCGTCGCGCTCCGCGAGCGTGACGGACGGAAGGCCGCCGTTGACGAACGTCCCGTGCAGCTCCACCAGCGCTTCGCGGATCCCGTCGACGTCGTCCGGGGCCACGACGACGCCCGCTCCGGTCTCGCGGATCAGCTCCGCCGCCGCGCCGTCGGGCGGCACGATCGCGAGGATCGGGCGGCCTGCCGCGATGTACTCGAATACCTTCCCGGAGAGAACGCCTCTGCCCCGCCCGCCCGCGTCGGGCACGAGCAGGAGAAGCGCCTCCGAGTCTCGCTGGAGTCGAAGCGACTCGGCGCGTGGTGCGTACTCGACGAGCTGAAGGCGGTCGCCGAGCCCGAGCGACTCGGCCCATTCGCGGTCGCTCGAGCGGAAGTCGCCGACGAAGCGCGCGACCGCATCGAGCCCGGAGTCGTGGAACGCCTGCAGAAACGGGCGGGGGTCACGCTTCCCGAAGAAGCTTCCCGTGTGCGTGATCCGGAACCTGGCGGAGGGCTGATACTCGAGACCTGCGAAGTCGTCGAAGTCGCAGCCGTTCGCGATCGTGCGGACGACCCCGCGAGGGTCCAATCCACGAACCTCGTCGGCAATCGCCTCGGACACGCACGAGACCGCATCGGCTCGACGCACGACCAGACGCGCGAGCTGCTCGTTCGCCGCCTGGCGGGCTCGCGTCGCCGTCGTGTCCGCGCGGCGGTGCTGGTTCGCAACGAGAGGATCGCGGAGGTCCGAAAGCCAGCGCGCGCCGGTGGCCTTCCGGACTGCCGCGCCGACGAAGTGGATCGACCCCGGCGGCGACGTCGTGATCACCGCGTCGATTCCCTCGCGACGCGCGATGCGGATCGCAGCCGGGATCGCGGTGAGATTCCACATCACGCTTGCGTCGGGCACGAGCAGCCGGCGCGCGGTGACCTGTGCGTGGACGAGCGCGCGCTCGAGCCCATCCGTGCGCGCGAGCTCCTCGGCCGGCTTGCGCGCGCGCGGCCCGACGTAGCGCACGCGATGGATCCAGGCCTGGGTCGGGACGCGGAGCTCGGCGTCCCGATGCACCCACTTCGGGTCGTCGGGTGCGAGCACGTGCGTCTCGATGCCGAGCGCGGGCAGGTACTGCGCGAACTTCAGCGGGCGCTGGACGCCACCGCCGCCGGCAGGCGGGAAGTACATCGTGACGAGGAGCACCTTCACGCGTGTGAAGGGTAGTAGTCAGTCCAGCGAGGCGAGGGCGTCGCGTGCGGCCGCGATCGTCGCGTTGATCTCGGCGTCGCCGTGAGCGGTGGAGAGAAAGCCTGCCTCGAACTGCGACGGGGCGAGGTAGACACCGCGATCGAGCATCTCTCGATGGAAAGTCGCGAAACGGTGTGTGTCGGCCTGCTTCGCGTCGTCCCAGCTGCGGACGGGCAGCTCCGTGAAGAACAACCCGAACATCGTCCCCATCCGGGCGATCTGCAGCGGGGCGCCGATCGCCTCGAGGCCCGCGACGAGTCGGTCTCCTGCGCGCTCGAGTCCCTCCCAGACGCCCGGCTCTGCCAGCGCGCGGAGCGTCTCGATCCCCGCCGTCATCGCGAGCGGGTTCCCGGAGAGGGTTCCGGCCTGGTAGACGGGTCCGGCCGGGGCGACGAGCTCCATGATCTCGCGCCGCCCGCCGTAGGCGCCCACCGGGAGGCCGCCCCCGATGACCTTCCCCAGAGTCGTGAGGTCGGGAGTGATGCGGTACATGGCCTGGGCCCCACCCGGATGCACGCGAAAACCCGTCATGACCTCGTCGAAGACGAGAAGCGCCCCATTCCCGGACGTGATCCTGCGAAGTCCTTCGAGGAACCCGTCCACCGGCGGAACGAGTCCCATGTTGCCCGCGACCGGCTCCACGATCACGGCGGCGATGTCGTCGTGCGCGGCGAAGAGCTGCTCGACGTCCCCGAGGTCGTTGTAGCGCGCGGTGAGCGTGTCGGCGACAGCGCCCGGTGTGACGCCCGGCGAGTCCGGCAAGCCGAGCGTCGCGACCCCGGAGCCGGCCTGCACGAGCAACAGGTCGGCGTGCCCGTGGTAGCAACCCGCGAACTTGACGATCTTCGAACGCCCGGTGAACGCCCGGGCAAGCCGGAGCGCGCTCATCGTGGCCTCGGTCCCCGAGTTGACAAAGCGGACGAGCTCGAGACTGGGCATCGCGGCGCGGATGAGCCTCGCCAGCTCGAGCTCGAGCTCGCTCGGAGCGCCGAAGCTCGTCCCGCGACGCAGCGCGTTCTCGAGCGCCGCGACGACGCGCGGGTGCGCGTGACCGAGGATGAGCGGGCCCCAGGAGAGGACGTAGTCGACGTACCGGTTGCCGTCGACGTCGACTAGATACGCGCCCTCGCCGCGCTCGATGAAGAGCGGAAAGCCGCCGACGGCCCCGAAAGCGCGAACGGGTGAGCTCACCCCGCCGGGCATGAGCCCGCGCGCTTCCGCGAAGAGCCGCTCGGACTCGTCGTGTCTCATGCGCGGGCGCCGGCGAGCGCGCGAGCGACGGACTCGGCGGCTTCCTCACCCGAGCGGATGCAGTCCGGGATCCCAACACCCCTGTAGGCGGCACCCGCGAGCGCGAGCCCGGGATGCTCGGCCACGTGTGCGTCGATCCGCTCGAGCCGCTCGGGATGGCCCAGGACGTACTGCGGCATGCCGCCGCGCCAACGGTGGATTCGCACCAGGTACGGTTGCGCCTTAATCCCAAGGACGCGCACCTCGGTCCGCGCAAGCCTGAGCAGGGCTCGGTCGGATCTCTCACTGGTCTTACCGCTACGAAAGAGCGGCGTGAAGACACGCAGTAGGACCTTTCCCGAAGGCGCACGCCCTTGCCACTTGCTCGATGTCCACGTGCATGCGGAGACCTCAGAGTGCTCGCTGCGCGGAATGAGGTACCCGTATCCGTCCAGCTGATGGGGTACGTCATTCGCCGCATAGGCGAGCGCGACCACCGCAGAGGAGGCATACGGGATGTCGTAGTGATCCTCCGCAAGCCAATCGGCATCGACCCCATCCAGTAGCTGCCCGGCAATGAAGGCCGGAACGGCAAGAACAACACCATCGGCGTCGACGGTGTCGCGATTCCAGAGCTCGAGAACAAAACCGCTCGATCGTCGCTCGAGGTTGGCAGCGCCGTTCCCGAGGGCAAAGTTCACACGACCCTCAAGCGAGGCGGATAGGCGTTCGACGATCGTGCCCATGCCGGACGACACCGTTACGAACGGTGGATAGCGGTTCGTCCGATGGGGCTGTGCTTCCAGTCCGCGAAGCACACTGCCGTACTCGAGCTCAAGCGTCCGAAGCTGGGGGA
>JBOHBA010000100.1:0-3008 GCA_050698095.1 Gaiellaceae bacterium | reverse complement strand
AAGCGCAGGCGAAACGACGGGCCGTCCGGGATCGTGAACTGAGGCCGCGCTACCGCCCAGCCGGTGTCGCCGTTCTCCCAGGCTTCGACATCCGCCGGGTCGATCAGCACGCCCGGGAGGCCGTACGCGGCGCGCGCAGCGTTCTGGCCTGAGTGCCACTCACCGGCGGTACTGCCGACTACGAGCACTGCCTCCTCGCTCGACACGACTTCGTCGTACGTGGTGGCGTCACCCGACGCGTTCTTCTCGAAGAACGTCCGCAGCGCCTGCGCTACCTCGCTGGACTCCCGCACGGTGCTTGCCTCCTTCGTTGGGGAGGCGAGTCTACTGTCCCTCCCACGCGGAACAGCAGACGCGGACTCACCGGTCGTGTCGAACGAGGCCGAGCGTGCGCGGACTCGGCCCGCCGCGATCGGCCGCCATCCACGCTCGCGCCTGCGGGCGCGGGCCGAAGAGGACGAGCGTCTGTCCGTCGCGATCGTCCGCTTCGACGAGAGACTGCCCGTCGACGCGCTGACCGCGCGCGCCTCCGGGCACGAGCGCAGCAGACGGCGCGAGCAGCCCGGTTGCGCCCGTCGCGCGAAGTCGTCGCGCCTCCGCCTGGCAGCGCGCATGACTAACGCGCCCACCGACGAGCACGCGGGCGGGCAGCTCGGGCTCGGCGAGGCTTTCGTCCCCGAGCTCGAGCTCTACCGCCCAGATCGTGCGGCGGATCCCTTCGAGCTCGGCCGAATCCGTGATCTCCTCGTGACGCAGGAACTCTGCCCAGGCCCCGTCGGGCGTTGTCGCGAGGTACTGGGCGGGGCCGTCCCCGGCTCCGTGCCATCGTGCGGGAGGCTGACGATCCGAGCTCCAGAAGAACGGGTACCGAGCGTCGGCGTTGCGGAACCAGGTCTCGGCCACCGTGCTACGCGGCTGTGCCGGCTCCGAGAAGCTCGTCAGCGAGCTCGCCGACCAGTCGGAAACCGGCGTCGTCTTCGCTCTCCGCATCGGCGATGACGTCGGCAGGCGTGAGACCGTCGAGCGCCGCGCGCGGCCGGTCGAACCACCGGCGTACGCCGTACTCGTTGTACGAGCCGCGCAGCGCACTCACGATGCCGCCAATTGCGTGCAGCCGCCAGGCAACTTCGTCGGGGGTGCGCCGTCCGCCGGCTGCGTACCGCCGAATCGACGACTCGGAGATCCGCAGCATGCGCGCGAGCAGTCGATCGCCGACGAGCTCGCGGAGTGCGCTCCACTCACCCGGCGGATAGGGCGAGGCGGCGAGCGCTTCGAGTGCTCGCTCGAGGACGAGGTTGATGGCCTCGGTCGACGCGCTCGGCAGCTGGATAGATGGGGCCGATGCCATGCCCGCTTCCCGAAGCCGCCTCAAGAGCCGCTGCACGGTGACGCGGTCGACGGTGATCGCATCCTGTCGCGCGATCGTCTCCGGGATGAGCCCCATCGCTTCGGCCCGCGCGAAGAGTTGCAGGACGGTCGCGGCTGACCGGGGCCCGTCGAACGGATCGGAAATGGACTCGATTCGGAGCTCACTCATTGTCCGAATCGTAGCGCGATTCGATCCGATCGCACAGATGCCCTTCCAGGCCATGTCCAGCAGGTTTAGGGTTCTCCGGCGATGGCCCTCCTCGAGGTACGGGACGTCACGCTCCGCTTCGGCGGCATCGTCGCGCTCGACGGCGTCTCCTTCGAGGTCGAGGAAGGGCACATCTCCGGGCTGATCGGGCCGAACGGAGCCGGCAAGACGACAGCGTTCAACGTCATCACCCGCCTCTATCAGCCCAACACGGGCGAGGTCACGCTCGACGGCAAGTCGATCCTGCGCCAGCCCGCGCACAAGATCGTGCGGCGGGGGATCGCGCGCACGTTCCAGAACATCCAGCTCTTCCGCACGATGTCGGTGCTCGAGAACGTGCGTGTAGGCGCGCACGGCCAGGGGCGCAAGAGCGGCGAGGCAGACGCGCTCGCGGTGCTCGACGTGGTGGGACTCCGAGACCGTGCGCACTTCCCGGCCGCAGCGCTTCCCTACGGGATCCAGAAGCGAGTCGAGCTTGCGCGCGCGCTCGTCGCCAAACCGAGGCTCCTGCTCCTCGACGAGCCTGCTGGCGGGCTCAATCACGGAGAGGTGGCCGAGCTCGGCACGTTCATCCAGCGCATCAGGGACGACTTCAAGCTCACCGTGCTGCTCGTGGAGCACCACATGAATCTCGTCATGGGCATCTCCGACCACGTGAATGTCCTCAGCTTCGGACGCAAGATTGCAGACGGTGCGCCCGCCGAGGTTCAGGCGGACCCGGCAGTGATCGAGGCATACCTCGGCTCGGACGACGACGAGGACGAACCACCTGCCGCGAAGCCTGAGGCGACCACGGAGGGCGACGCGGAGTAATGGCGCTCCTCGAGCTCGATCGAGTCGGCGCCCGTTATGGCCCCGTGCAGGCGCTGCACGACGTCTCGCTCGCAGTCCGCGAGGGCGAGGTCGTCGCGGTCCTCGGCGCCAATGGGGCCGGAAAGACGACGACGCTCCGCGCCATCTCGGGCACCGTCTCGCGCAGCGGGACGATCGAGCTCGACGGAAAGACGCTGAAGGGCGGCCCGGAGGCCGCCGCCAAGATCGGGATCGCGCACGTGCCCGAGGGTCGCGGGACGTTCGTCGATCTGACCGTGACCGAGAACCTCAGGCTCGGCGCCTACACGCGACGCGACCGCTCGATCAAGGCGGACATCGAACGGATCGCCGAGTACTTCCCCTGGATGGTCGCGCGCGGGGGGCAGCGAGCCGGGACGCTCTCGGGAGGCGAGCAGCAGATGCTGGCGCTCGGGCGGGCCTTGATGGGGCGCCCGCGGCTACTCCTTCTCGACGAGCCTTCGCTCGGCCTCGCTCCCATGATCGTGCGCGAGTTCTTCCGCATCGTCCGCGAGCTCAACGAGAAGGAAGGGCTCACGGTGCTCGTGGTCGAGCAGGACGCGCGAATCGCGCTCAAGGCGTCCCAGCGGGCGTACGTCCT
>JBOHBA010000099.1:0-13445 GCA_050698095.1 Gaiellaceae bacterium | reverse complement strand
CGTCGAGACCGTCGAGCTGCTGCTCGCGTGCCTGAACCGCGGTCTCGTGCCGTTCGTGCCGTCGCGGGGATCGGTGGGGGCGAGCGGCGATCTCGCGCCGCTCGCGCACCTCGCTCTTCCACTCGTCGGCGAGGGCGAGGCGGTCGTGGGCGGCGAACGGCTCTCCGGTGCCGACGCGCTCCGCCGCGTCGGCCTCGAGCCGACTCGGCTGGCGAGCAAGGAAGGGCTCTCGCTCGTCAACGGGACGCAGTTCATGGCGTCGATGGCCGCGCTCGGGGTCGTCAGGGCGCGCCGCCTCGCTGCAACCGCCGACCTGGCGTGCGCGCTCTCACTGGAGGCACTGCAGGGATCGCGAACGAGCTTCACTCCAGCTGTCCATCGCGCAAGGCCGTTCAAGGGGCAGGGAGATGCGGCCGCGAACGTCTGGCGACTGCTCGAAGGGTCGGCCATCATCGAGTCGCATCGCTGGTGCGACAAGGTTCAGGATGCGTACGCGCTTCGCTGTGCGGCGCAGGTGCACGGGGCGTGCCGCGATCTGCTCGACTACGTCCAATCCACGGTGGAAGTCGAGCTCAACTCGGCCACCGACAACCCTCTCGTGCTGCTAGAAGAGGGCGAGATCGTCTCGGCAGGGAACTTTCACGGCCAGCCCCTTGCCTTCGCGCTCGACGCTCTCGCGATTAGCGTCGCCGAGCTCGCGAGCATCTCGGAAAGGCGCACCGAGCGACTCGTGAATCCAAGTCTCTCCGAAGGACTGCCGCCCTTCCTCGTCGAGGAGGGCGGGCTGAACTCGGGGTTCATGATCCCGCAGTACGTCGCCGCCGCGCTGGTCTCCGAGAACAAGATCTACGCGCATCCGGCGAGCGTCGACTCGATCCCGACGAGCGCTGGGCAGGAAGACCACGTGTCGATGGGCAACGCGGCCGGTCTGAAGGCGCTGCGCGTGCTCGACAACGCCGAGCGTACCTTGGCCATCGAGCTTCTCGCAGGCGCGCAGGCGATCGAGTTTCTCGCTCCGCTGCGGCCGGGTGAGGGCGTGCGCGCGGTTCACGACGTCGTCCGCTCGCTCTCCGAGCGGCTCGTCGAGGACCGCTCGCTCAGCGCCGACATCGAGCGTGTCGCGACGGCGATTCGCTCCGGCGCCGTTCTCGCTGCCGCGGAGGACGAGATCGGGGTGCTCGCGTGAACCGCGTGCAGGTCGCGGACTCAGCGGTCGAGGCGCTGTGCGGGGATCTCGCGGCCGTTCGCGCGCCTCGTGGCACGAGTCTCAACGCTCGCAGCTGGCAGACCGAGGCGCCGCTGCGAATGCTCCTCAACAACCTCGATCCCGACGTCGCGGAGCATCCGGAACGGCTAGTCGTGTACGGAGGGTCCGGGCGCGCGGCGCGCAGCCATGCCGACCTCAAGGAGATCGTGCGGACCCTGATGCGACTGGAGGCGGACGAGACGCTCCTCGTCCAGAGCGGGAAGCCGGTCGGCGTCTTCCGCACGAGCGAGTGGGCGCCTCGCGTGCTCATCGCGAACTCGCTGCTCGTGCCGCGTTGGGCGACCTGGGACGAGTTCCGGAGGCTCGAGGCCGAGGGCCTGACCATGTTCGGCCAGATGACGGCAGGGAGTTGGATCTACATCGGAACCCAGGGGATCCTGCAAGGCACGTACCAGACGTTTGCCGCTGCAGGGGAGAAGCACTTCGGGTCTCCTGATCTCACGGGTCGCACGATCCTCACAGCAGGCCTTGGCGGCATGGGCGGCGCCCAGCCTCTGGCCGCGACGATGTGCGGGGCGGCCATCTTGTGCGTGGAGGTCGATCCGAGCCGAATCGAGCGCCGGCTCGAGACGCGCTATCTCGACGAGGCGGCCGATTCGCTGGACGATGCGGTCAGCCGTGTGAGGGCCGCCGCCGGCGAGGGCCGAGCGCTGTCGGTCGGGCTGCTCGGTAACGCCGCCGACGTGTTCTCCGAGCTCGCGCGTCGTGGCGAGGCGTTCGACCTCGTCACCGATCAGACCGCCGCGCACGATCCTCTCACCGGCTACGTCCCGGCCGAAGTGCCCTTCGAGGAGGCCGCGGCGCTACGCGCCAGGGAACCGGAGGTGTATCTCCGCCTCGCATCCGAGTCGATCGCGGCGCACGTCAATGCCATGCTCGAGTTCGTCCGCATGGGTTGCTACGTTTTCGACTACGGCAACAATCTCAGAGGGGAGGCCTATCAAGCTGGCGTAGCGGAAGCGTTCTCATATCCGGGCTTCGTCCCGGCGTATATCCGGCCGCTGTTCTGTCGAGGCGTCGGGCCGTTTCGCTGGGCTGTCCTGTCGGGCGATCCGACGGACATCGAGGAGATCGACCGCGAGCTCGGGGGGCTCTTCCCGGACGATCGACTCCTGCAACGCTGGCTCGAGCTTGCTCCGGGGCGAGTCGCGTTCCAGGGCCTCCCGGCACGGATCTGCTGGCTCGGCTACGGCGATCGTGCGCGAGCGGGGCTGGCGATCAACGCGCTCGTGCGCTCGGGCGCGGTGTCGGCCCCCGTCGCGATCGGGCGCGATCACCTCGACTCGGGATCCGTGGCCTCCCCGTATCGCGAGACCGAGGCGATGCGAGATGGCTCCGACGCGATTGCGGACTGGCCGATCCTGAATGCGCTCCTGAACGTGGCAGCGGGTGCGACCTGGGTGAGCGTCCACCATGGAGGCGGGGTCGGGATCGGCAACTCGATTCACGCCGGCATGGTCGTCGTCGCGGACGGCACCGATGCTGCGGCCGAACGGCTCGAGCGTGTCCTCACGACCGATCCCGGCACGGGCGTCATGCGCCATGCGGACGCGGGCTACCACGAGGCGTTGTCTGCAGCTCGCGATCTGGGCGTCGACTTGCCCTCGATCCCGCACGTCGAGAAGTGAGCCGAGGCGGGGAGAGTCCCTTCCGGCTGCTGATTCGCGACCTCTCGCAGGTCGCGAGTCCCGCCGGCACGTCTGCCCCGCTACGAGGGGAGGCGTTGCGGTCGGTGGATCTCGTCGGAGACGCCTTCATCCTCTGCGAGGGCGGCCGCGTCGCCGACGTTGGGCCGATGCGACGCCTGGGGCCGTTGGGGGACGACGTGGTCGAGCTCGACGGCCGAGGGCTCTCGGCCGTCCCCGGACTCGTCGATTGCCATACGCACGCATGCTTCGCGGGCGACCGCGTCGAGGAGTTCTCGCTGCGCGCCGCCGGAGCGACCTACGAGGAGCTGCATGCGAAGGGCGGTGGCATCCTCTCGACGGTTCGCGCGACGCGCGCAGCCGGCGCGGACGGCCTGGCGACTGCACTTTCCCGGCACGTGGGCTGGATGCTCCGAGCTGGCACGACGACGTTCGAGGCCAAGTCGGGATACGGGCTCGACCGCGAGACCGAGCTCGCACAGCTGCGGGCGATCAAGAATGCCGGGGGCGTCCCGACATGGCTCGGCGCCCATGCGGTTCCGCCGGAGCACACGGATGCCGGCTCGTACCTCGACTTCCTGATCAAAGACGTCCTCCCGGATGCGGCCCTGCTCGCCGAGGCCGCAGACGTCTTCCTCGAGCGAGGCGCCTTCGATGCGAGCCAGGCTCGTCGCGTCCTGACAGCCTGTCGCGAAGCCGGTCTCGAGCTTCGCCTGCACGGCGACCAGTTCACCGAGGCTGGTGCGATCCCGCTCGCGATCGAGCTCGGAGCGAGATCCGTCGATCACCTCGAGAACACGGGTCGCGGCGGTGTCGAGGCGCTTTCCGACAGCGACGTCGTCGGCGTTTTGCTGCCGGCGAGCGCCCTCTTCCTCGGCCGACCCATGCCTCCCGGACGCGAGCTCGTGGATGCCGGCGCGGCGATCGGGCTCGCCACCGACTTCAATCCCGGAAGCGCGTTCTGCGAGAGCCTGCCGCTCGTCTGCTCGCTTGCCGCCACACAGCTCCGCCTCGCCCTGGAAGAGGCTCTCGCCGCGTGCACGGTGAATGCGGCTCACGTCCTCTGCCGCGCGGACCGAAAAGGACGTCTCTCCCCCGGCTTCGACGCCGACATCGTGCTCGTGGCCGACGACGACTGGCGGCATCTCGCGTACCACCTGGCGGGCGATGTCGTGCACACGGTGATCCAAGGCGGCCGGATCGCGTCGACCGCCACGGCATAATCGCCGCATGCCGACGCGAAAGCAGCGCCGCCGCCGCGCAAAGGAGCACCGTCACGAATATGTCTGGGAGGACGCCGAGGGAAACGAGCTGGATCCCCGAGATCTCTCACCGACGAAGGACGCGCCGCGCGAGCGCGCCGCGCCGGATCGTGCCGGGAGAGCACTGCAGCCGCCGTCCTGGCGCAGAACCTTGAAGCGCGGCCTGGTCTTCGCGCCGGTCATGTTCGCCGTCGTGTTCCTCCTCTCCCCGAACCTTCCGACGGCGACGAAGATCACGCAGACCTTGCTCATCGTCGGCATCTTCGTTCCGTTCAGCTACTTCCTCGACGGCATCTTCTATCGGAACTACCAACGACGCCTGGCGCGGCGCGAGCAGGCGGACGGCCGCCGCGGGAGCTGACGGAGACCCCATGCCGGCGCTCCGCGTCGAACAGCTCTCGCTCGGACCGATTGGCACGAATTGCTACATCGTCCGCGCGAGCTCCGAGGCGCCCGAGGCCGTGGTCGTCGATCCGAGCGGAGACGTACCCGAGCTGCTCCGTCAGCTGGCGGAGCCCGGAGCTCGCTGCGCGGCCATCCTGGTGACGCACGGACACTGGGATCACCTCGTCGGCGTCGCCGAGCTTGCCGAGAGCGCCGGCGCGCCCGTGTACATGGCCGAGGGAGAGCGCGAGCTGCTCGAGAACCCGGGACGATTTACTCCGCCGTCGATCGCGCTCCGGCCGTATTCGCCCGATGTGCTCCTGTCCGGAGGAGAGTCGATCGGCGTCGCGGGGATCGAGTTCGACGTCCTCTCGGTTCCGGGTCACTCACCCGCCCATGTGGCCTTCAAGGCCGACGGCTGCGTGTTCTCGGGAGATGTGCTCTTCGCTGGATCGGTCGGCCGAACGGACCTTCCCGGAGCCGACTGGGACACGCTGCTCGCGTCGATCCGCTCGCTGGTCGAATCGTTCGAGCCGGAGACGATCGTGTACCCGGGTCATGGGCCTTCGACGACGCTCGGCGAGGAGCTCGCGCGCAACCCGTTCCTCGCGGAGCTACGCGCCGAGCGTGCCGGATGAGCGAGTCGACGAAGATCGAGCATCCGCGCGGCACGCACGACATCCTCCCCGCCGAGCAATGGCTGTGGCGCCGGGTGACCGGTGAGATCGAGCGGCTCTGCGCGCTCTATGCCTACCGGCCGATCCAGACGCCCGTGTTCGAGGACACGGCGCTCTTCCAGCGCACGTCCGGCGTGGGATCCGACGTCGTGCAGAAGGAGATGTACACGTTCACCGATCGTTCGGAGCGCTCGCTCACGCTGCGGCCCGAGGGGACGGCGCCGATCTGCCGTGCATACGTGGAGCACGGGCTGCACCGTGAGCCGCAGCCGCAGAAGCTCTTCACGATCGCGTCCATGTACAGGTACGGCGCGCCGGGCCGCGGCCGGCACCGAGAGCACTGGCAGGCGTCGGTCGAAGCGATCGGGAGCGAGGACCCGGCCGTCGATGCCGAGCTGATCCAGCTCTACGACACGCTTCTGGGCCGGCTCGACATCACGCGCTACCACCTCGAGCTCAACTCGATCGGCTGCCGCGAGTGCCGGCCCGCGTACCTTGCTCTCCTGCGAGAGTGGCTCTCCAAGAACAGTGACAGGCTCGACGCGGACACGCTTCGCAAGGCCGAGGCGAGCCCACTGCGGGTATTCGACAACCTCCCGGCAAAGCCCGAAGGAGTACGCATCGCACTCGAAGAGGCGCCCACGATCGGCGGGTCGCTGTGTCAAGACTGTGCCGGGCGCTTCGCGGCCGTTCGTGCGGATCTCGACGCGGCCGACGTCGGCTACACGGTGGTGCCGACGCTCGTCCGTGGCCTCGACTACTACTCGCGCACGACCTGGGAGTTCGTGGGACCGCTCAAGAACGAGAACGCCACGCTCTCGGGGGGCGGCCGCTACGACTACCTCGTAGAGGAGATCGGTGGCCCGCCGACGCCAGGCGTGGGCTTCGGTGCGGGGATCGAGCGACTGCTTATCGCGATGGAGGAGGAAGGGTCAGCGGTGGCGGATGCTCCGACGCTCGATGTCTTCTTCGCGCTCGAGCCCGAGGCGCCACGCGTGGTCGTGACTCGATGGCTCGCGGAGCTCCGGCGGCGCGGCGCGTCCTGCGACACGGACTATGCCGGCCGCTCGCTGAAGGGGCAGCTCACCCAGGCCGCGAGGACGGGGGCGGCGACGACGGTCGTCGTCGGGAAGGAGCGGGCGACGATCCGGCGCGCAGGCGTAGCCGACGACGAGGTGCGCCATGACGAGGTCTTGGTGAGACTGGCGCCATGAGCTGGCGGGATCTCATGTGCGGCGAGCCACGCGCGGACCACGTCGGCCGCACGCTCACGATGTCCGGCTGGGCGGCCAGGAGACGCGATCATGGCGGGCTCGTCTTCGTCGATCTCCGCGACCGCTCCGGGCTGATGCAGCTCGTCGTCAACCCGGAGCACGCGCCAGAGGCCGCGGAGCGCGCGAAGGAGATCCGGAACGAGTTCGTCCTGCGCGTGAGGGGAGAGGTCGTCGCGCGCTCGCCCACGACGGTGAACGCGAAGATGCCGACGGGCGAGGTCGAGCTCCAGGTCGACGAGCTGGAGATCGTCTCACGCTCTACGGCGCTTCCCTTCCAACTCGACGAGGAGGGTGTCGACGAGACCCTGCGCCTGCGCTACCGCTGGCTCGATCTGCGACGGGAAAAGCTTCAGCGCAATATGCGGCTGCGAGCGAAGGTCGTCTCCGCGATACGGACGTCGATGGAAGACCAGGGCTTCACGGATGTTTGGACCCCGGGGCTGACTCTCGGAACACCAGAGGGTGCCCGTGACTTCCTCGTCCCGGTGCGCCTTCAACCGGGCTCGTTCTTCGCTCTCGCCCAGTCGCCGCAGCTCTTCAAGCAGGCTCTGATGATCGCCGGCTTTGACCGCTACTACCAGATCGCGACGTGTTGGCGCGACGAAGACCTTCGCGCCGACCGGCAGTTCGAGTTCTCCCAGCTCGACCTCGAGCTCGCGTTTCCTACTCGCGACGACGTGCTCGAGGTCCTCGAGCGCGTGGTCGTGGCCTCATTCGAAGCGGTCGGTCGAGAGCCGCCGGAGAGGCCGTTTCCTCAGCTCGCCTACGCGGAGGCGATACTCCGCTATGGATCGGACAAGCCGGATCTCCGCTTCGGGCTCGAGATCCAGGATGGCACCGACGTGACGCGCGGCTCGGAGTTCGGTGTCTTCGCAAGCGCGCCCGTCGTGCGGTTCTTCGTCGTGCCGAAGGAGCTCTCGCGCAGCGACCTTGCGAGGCTAGAGGAGGTCGCGAAGGAGTGGGGGGCGAAGGGGCTCGCATACATCGTGCGCGGCTCGGATGGGGAAGTCCGTTCGCCGATCGCGAAGTTCCTCTCGCCGGTGGAGCTCGATGCCTTCACGGGCCCGGCCGGTTCGACAGTGCTGTTCGCCGCGGACGCGCAGGGTGCCGTAGAGCGGGTGCTCGGTCTGCTCCGCCTCCACGTCGGTCGCGAGCTTGGGCTGGTCGACGAGTCGCAAAACCTCTTCCACTGGGTGGTCGACTTCCCTCTCTTCCAAATGGACGAGGAGACGAGTCGATGGACGTTTGTGCACCACCCGTTCACCGGACCCCTCGACGGGCACGACTCGCTGATCGAGCAGGATCCGGGAAGCGCGCTGAGCCAGCACTACGACCTGATCTGGAATGGCTGGGAGCTCGGTTCCGGCTCGATCAGGATCCACAGCTCCGACCTGCAGGAGCGCGTCTTCCGGGCGATGGGAATGACCAAAGAGGAGGCGAAAGCGAAGTTCGGCTGGTTCCTCACCGCGCTGCAGATGGGTGCACCGCCCCACGGCGGGTTCGCACTCGGACTGGATCGCTTCGTCGCGCTGCTTGCCGGAGAGCCGAACATTCGTGAGGTGATCGCGTTCCCGAAAGTGTCGAGTGGGTCCGATCCGCTGACGGGCGCTCCGGCTCCGGCTCCGAGCGAGCAGCTCGCGGAGCTCGGCATCCGGCTCGTAGAAGAGACCGAGTAGATCGCATGCGCGAAGCCGAGTCTTGGCGCTGATTTGGCTCAAAGCCGTCACCCACCTGATACGCAATCCTCGATAGCCTGACCGCAGGGGTCTCGGGGATCCCCTGGGGGTGGTTGGAGGGAGAGCGCGCGTTGAGAGGTCGCCGCCCGAGCCCGACCACTTGTTCTCGATCCGCTCCACCTTGGCCGCCTCGTCCGCCACACTTCTCCTGTGGCACAGTCACTCCCGCAGCGTCTCGTCCTTCTCGCCGGGCTCGCACTCGTCTGCGCAGTCTCGGCGCTCGCGATCATCGAGCAGCGCTCGCCCGATCCGAGCGCGGCCGCGCTCACGAGCGCCCCCGCCCCGGCGGGCTGGAACGCCGCTTTCGCCGGATCGCGCGGCGCGACCGGTGACGCTCAGCGGACGACCTGCGGGCAGGTGCTCGCTCCGGAGTCGCTGGGCGCCACGCATCCCGTGCTTCCCTGCCGGACCAAGGTCGTCCTTCGCTACGGCGACGTGCAGGTGCTCACGGAGGTGATCGACAACGCGCTCGTCGAGCCGGGACGGCAGCTCGAGGTCACCGAGGCGCTGGCCGCGATGCTCGGAGTCGACGGGACGGTCGAGCTCGAGTGGCGGTTCGCGGCCGAGGGCAGTGGATAGGATAGGACCCGCTCGACCCTGTGCGTGGCCCCGGCTCAAACGTGAACCAACAGACACGTGAAGGGAGCCGGCGTCGAAGCTCGGTGGTACCCGACGCTTCGCACGGCACCCACCTGGCTAGTCCAGGTTCTCGGTGGCCGGGGCTTCATCGGCAGGGTGGAGCACGTCCGCGAACCGAGCCGCCGCGCGCGCCCGTGCTCGACGGGGGTTGACGTACTTCGGGCAGTCGCCATCCGGTGGCGTCTAGCCGTCAGGCCGGTGCGAGTCTCCGGTCGAGCGTCTAGCCTGGCCCCGTGACCACGACCGAGGTCTTCGGAGATGCGACCCGCGGAGGCGAGTGGGCTTCCGTTCGCCTCTGGGTGTGCGGAGACGTCATCGTCGACGCACACGCAAACGGTCTGGCGAGCGAGCTCGCCGGACGCACCCTGCTCGAGGCGGCAGCCGTCACCGGTGAGCCGCTCGCGGTCGAGGCGCTCGCAGCCGCGCTCGGTCAGGTCTTCACCGCGGCGCGGGATCCGGAGCGCGCTGTCGTCGCGATGAGCGGCGGTGTCGACAGCGCCGTCACGCTGCTCCGCGCGGCGCCCAACGCGATCGGCGTGACTCTGCGGCTCTGGCAGGATCCCGCTGCCCCCGACACCGAGCGCGCGTGCTGTTCGCCCGCTGCGGTGGCCGCCGCCCGCAGCGCGTGCCACTCGCTCGGTCTTCCGCACGTCACGCTCGACCTGCGAGAGGAGTTCCGCCGCGTCGTCGTGCAGCCGTTCGCGGACGGCTACGAGGCGGGGGAGACACCGAACCCCTGCATCCGCTGCAACGGCGCATTTCGCTTCGACGAGCTCCTTGCGTTCGCGTCGCGCGCGGGAGCCGGGACGCTCTGGACGGGGCACTACGCTCGCGTCGTCGCGCGCGAGGGAAAGCTCCTCGTCGGCCGCGCTGCCGATGGGAGCAAGGACCAGTCCTACATGCTTGCGACGCTGGCTCCGGAGGCGCTCGAGCGCATCCGCTTCCCGCTCGGCGACCAGACGAAGGAGGAGACGCGCGCCGAAGCTGCCCGCGCGGGGCTCGCTGCGGCCACCCGCTCGGAGAGTCAGGAGGCCTGCTTCCTCGGCGGCGGCGACTACCGCGACTTCCTCGAGCGGGACGGTCTCACGGCCGCCACCGGAGCGATCGTCGACCAGGGCGGAGAGGTGCTCGGCCGGCATGACGGCTACTGGCGATTCACGTCGGGCCAGCGCCGTGGCCTCGGGATCGCGGCGGCGCGCCCGTTGTACGTTCTTCGAACGGAGCCGTCGTCGAACACCGTCGTCGTCGGCACCAAGGACGACCTCGCCGTCACGCGCATCCAGGCGGAGGGCGCCATGTACGTTCCGATCACGCGCTGCGAGACGAAGCTTCGCTATGGCTCGCCCGCAGTCCGCGCCTCGGTGACCGCCGCGAATGGCGGGTTCACGCTCGAGCTCGACGAGCCGGCGTACGCGGTCGCTCGAGGCCAGTTCGCCGTCGTGTACGACGGCGACGCCGTCGTCGGGGCCGGTGTGATCACGAACGTCGCCTGACTGTCTAGGATGATCCCCCGATGACCGTGCTCGCATCGACCGCCGGCGACGTCCTCGACTACGCGCTTGCGTTCTTCTTCGTGGCCGGCGGCCTCGCGCTCGGGTACATGCTCGTGCGGATGGGCGGCACGTTCGGCCGGCTCTCCTCGTTCATCAAGGGCTCGGAGCGCGATCTCCTGCCCGTGATCGTCAAGGCGGGCGGCACAGTCGACCGGGTCAATGACCAGCTCGACAAGCTCGACGTCGTCACCGACAGCGCGGTGTCGATGGCCGACAGCGCCGACACGGCGGTTCGCGCCGTCTCGACGGCGATCACGGCGCCGGTGAGGAAGGTGACCGGGCTCGCCGCGGGCGTCTCGCACGGGGTCGCCGCGTTCCGCGCGCGTCGGGACGTCGGTGAGGCGGTGCACGTCGCAAAGGACGCCGCCGCAAGACGGGAGAGTGAGCTCGACGAGGAGCTCCGCGGCGCGGGCAAAGCCGCCACCGAGGACTCGCCGCCCGCGGCGTAGCGCCCAGAGCATCTAGACCGCGCTCGTAGAATCCAGGCATGCGCACGACCGCCGAGCTGCGCGAGGGCTTCCTTGCGTTCTTCGAGGAGAAGGGCCACCTGCGGATCCCGTCCGCGTCCCTCGTGCCGCGCGCAGACGATCACTCGACCCTGCTCACGAGCGCCGGCATGCAGCCGCAGATGCCGTACTTCCTGGGGCGCGAACCGCCACCGGCGCTGCTGACGGCGACGACGCAGAAGGTCTTCCGCACGCCCGACATCGACGACGTCGGGCTCGACACGTACCACCTCACCTTCTTCGAGATGCTCGGCAACTTCTCGTTCGGGCAGTACTTCAAGGAGGGCGCGATCGAGCTCGCGACCGAGTTCGTGCAGGAGCGGATGAAGCTCGACTGGAATCGTGTGTGGGTCACAGTGCACGCAGGCGATCCGCAGCTGAAGCTCGGGCCCGACGAGATTGCGATCGAGCTTTGGCGAAAGGTCGGCATGCCCGCCGAGCGGATCGTCCCGCTCCCGAGCTCGGAGAACTTCTGGTCCGTGGGTGGCCCGGGGCCTTGCGGCCCGGACTCCGAGGTCTTCTTCGACTGGGGCGTGGAGCAGGGGTGTGGCAACGCGGATTGTGCGCCGGGGTGCACCCGCTGCGAACGCTTCCTCGAGTTCTGGAACCTCGTTTTCATGTCGTACGAGCTTCACGGCGACGGCACGCTGACGCCTCTCCCGAAGCAGAACATCGACACCGGCTTGGGTCTCGAGCGAGGTGCCCGGGTTCTCCAGAACGTCCCGTCCGTATACGAGACGGACGGCTTCCGACACATCATGGAGTGGATCGCGGCCGAGTCTGGCGTCGCCTATGGCGACTCGTCGGTTGCGACGAAAGCGCACCGCATCCTCGCGGACCATGGTCGCGGCATGACTTTCCTCGTCGGGGATGGCGTCACGCCGTCGAACGAGGGCCGCGGCTACGTCCTGCGGCGCATCATCCGGCGCGCGGTTCAACAGGCGCAGCGGATCGGCCTCCGGGACGTCCATCGGTTGTCGGCGGTCGTCGTCGAGCAGATGGGCGCCGCCTATCCCGAGCTGCCCCCTCTGGCGGACGAGATCGCGCGCGTCATCCGACAAGAGGAGGAGCGCTTCGGCGAGACGCTCGAGCGCGGCCTGCGGCTCTTCGACGAGCTCGCCGGCCGTGAGTCGATCTCGGGCGAGCAGGCGTTCACACTGGCCGCGACCTACGGCTTTCCCATCGAGCTGACAACGGAACTGGCCGAGGAGCGCGGGCAGACCGTGGATGTCGACGGCTACCGCGACGCAATGGAGGAACACCGCGAGATCTCGCGTGCCGGCGGCTCGGCCGAGCTCCAGCGCGCGGCGGACTTCGCCCGCGAGGCCGGCTTCGAGACGGAGTTCGTCGGGTACGCGAAGACCGACGTGCTGACGCAGCTCGGGGCGTTGGAGGCGCTCGAGGACGACCTCTTCCTCGCGAAGCTCCGCGAGTCGCCTTTCTACCCCTCGGGGGGCGGGCAGGTGACTGACATCGGCTGGATCGAGCGCGACGACGACTCCGGGCTGCGCGCCGAGCTCGTCGAGGCGTATCGCTTCGGCGACGACCAGGCGCTGCTTCTGCGGGGGGCGGGCTTCGCGGCCGGAGACCGTGTGCATGCAGTCGTGCCCTGGGCGACGCGCTTCCCGACGATGGCGAACCACACCGGCACGCATCTCCTGCACCAGTCGCTGCGCGACGTCCTCGGAAGCCACGTTCGGCAGGCGGGGTCGGCCGTCCGGCCCGACAAGCTCCGCTTCGACTTCACGCACGAGCAGGCGCTGAGCGCGGAGGAGCGTGAGGAAGTCGAGCGTGGCGTGAATCAGCGCGTCTTCGAGAACCTGCCCGTTCACGTCTTCGAGACGCCGATCGACGAGGCGCGGCGGCTTGGCGCGACGATGCTCTTCGGCGAGAAGTACGGCGACATCGTGCGCGTCGTCGAGATCCCCGGCTACTCCACGGAGCTGTGCGGCGGGACGCATGTCACCTCGACGGCGGAGATCGGGCCGTTCGTCATCCTTTCGGAAGGCTCCGTGGGTGCGGGCGTTAGGCGCATCGAGGCCGTGACGTCCGGCGCGGCCTGGGCTGTCCTGGACGAGCGCTCGCGCGAGCTTGCTGCGCTGCGAGTCGAGCTCGCGACACGCCGGAAGGAGGTTGCCACGGCGGAGCCCGCTCCGGTTCGGGCCGCTGCTCCCGAGCCGACGGTCAGGGCGGAAGCGGGCGTCAACGTCATCGTCCAGCCTCTCGAGGGACTCGACGCCGACGAGCTGCTCGAGCTGTCCGACCGGTACAAGCAGAAGCATGCTCCCGCAGCGATCGTGCTCGGCTCGCAGGAGGACGGGAAGGTGCACCTCGTCGCGAACTTCGACTCCTCTGTTGCCGAGCGTGTGAGCGCGTCGGACGTCGTTCGCCAGGCCGCCGCGATCGTCGGCGGCGGCGGCGGCGGGCGCCCGACGATGGCTCGCGCCGGCGGCAAGGATCCGGCGAAGCTCCCCGAGGCGCTGGCCGAGGCCGAGCGGCTC
>JBOHBA010000098.1:0-2806 GCA_050698095.1 Gaiellaceae bacterium | reverse complement strand
GCTTTCGCGCGACGAGGCGCTCGCCCGCACCTCCTGAGTACGATCGGCCCGATGCGCCTGTACGACACGTTCACGCGCTCGCTCGTCGAGCTGCCGCCACCGCCCGGCCCGGTCGGGATCTATTGGTGCGGCCCGACCGTCTATCAGCGCATTCACGTCGGGAACGCGTTTGCAGTGACGATCCTGCCGCTATGGCTGAAGCGGTGGCTGGATTCACGGGGCTACGAGACGAAGCTCGTCGTCAACATCACAGACATCAATGACAAGATCTACGACGCAGCTCCGGGCGCGAGCGCCCAGCTCGCCGCGGATGCAACGCGTTGGTACGTCGAGGATACGGATCGGCTTGGGCTCGGCCGGCCGGACGTCGAACCGACAGCGGTCGAGACGGTTGCCGACCAGATCGCGATGATCGAGGAGCTCGTCGAGCGCGGCTTCGCATACGAGTCCGACGGCGACGTCTACTTTCGTGTCTCCCGGTACCCGGAGTACGGGCGACTGAGCGGCCAGCGGCCCGACCATGTGGAGGAGCAGGAGCCGAACCCACGCAAGGAGGATCCACGCGACTTCGCGCTCTGGAAGGCGAACAAGCCAGGCGAGGACACGTGGTGGGAGTCGCCGTGGGGCCGTGGGCGGCCCGGCTGGCACATCGAGTGCTCGGTCATGTCCGAGAAGCACCTCGGCCCGGAGTTCGAGATCCACGGCGGCGGGCTCGACCTAGTCTTCCCGCACCACGAGAACGAGATCGCCCAGTCTCGAGCGCTCGGTCGCCGGTTCGCGCGTATCTGGATGCACAACGGAATGCTGCGATTCGCTGGCGAGGAGATGCACAAGTCGGTTGGCAATGACGTCTCGCTGAAAGACGCACTTGACACGTGGGGCCGTCAGACCCTGCTCGTGTTCTTCCTCACCGGTCACTGGCGGAAACCGCTCGACTACACGGACGCCACGCTCACCGCGGCAGCCGCCCAGGTCGAGTCGTTCCGGAACGCGTTCGCGTCGGACCGGGTGGTCAGGCCGTCGGACGACGCTGCAGAGTGGAATCGGTTCTCGGCCGCTCTTGACGATGACTTCAACACGTCCGCTGCCCTCGCGATCATGCACGGTTGGCTCAGCTCGGGGTACCTCGATCTCCTTGCCAGGGGTTTGTCGACCTTCGGGCTCAGCTTCGAGCGCGCCAAGATCAGCCATGTGACTCAGCAGGTACCTGCGGGTGGTGCGGTCGCGGAGGGCGTCGCTCCCCGAGAGATCCGAGTTGCCACAATCGGCAGCCCGTCGGAGGAGATCCTGAGTCTCGCGCATCGCCGCTTCGACCTTCGAACAGCCGGGGACTATGCGGCGGCGGACCAGGTGCGCGACGAACTTGCAGCCGAGGGCTGGAACGTCCGGGACGAGGCGGACGGGTTCGTTCTCGAACCTTCGAAGTGACGCGCGAAATCGTCTATGGGCGGAACGCGGCCCGAGAGTTGTATCGCGGCCCGCGCCAGGTGCTCGAGGCTTGGGTCAGTGAGCGCGCGGCAAGCCAGATTCCGTGGCTCGACGCCGGGCCCCGGGCGCAGGTCAAGCCCGAGCGACTGCTGACCGAAGCCGCCGGCACACGCGACCACCAGGGGATCGTCGCCTGGTGCGAACCGTACCGCTACGCCGACGCCCACGAGCTCGCCGCCGGGGAGAGCCCGCTGCTCGTCTGCCTCGACCAGGTCACGGATCCGCACAACCTCGGTGCCGTCGCGCGCAGCGCGGAGGGCGCGGGTGCGACCGGTGTCGTCGTTCCAGCACACGGCTCGGTGCGCGTGACGCCCGCTGTATGCCGGGCTTCCGCCGGCGCTGTCGAGCATCTTCCGATCGCCGTCGTCCCGAACCTTGCGCGCTACCTCGGCGACATCAAGGGGAACCAGCTCTGGGCCTACGCCGCAGACGCCGAGGGGACGATCCCGCTCTGGAGCTCGGACCTGTCCGGCGGCGTCGCGCTCGTCCTCGGCGCGGAGGGCAAAGGCGTCCGACCCCTCGTTCGCCGGACGTGCGACGGAGTCATCGCGATCCCGCTTGAAGGGAAGGTCGGCTCGCTCAACGTGAGCGTCGCCGCAGCCCTGCTGCTCTTCGAAGCGCGCCGCCAGCGCGGTGCCTGGCAACGCTAGTTGTAACTTGCCGGAGGCCCGCCGTACTCATCGGTCGGGAGGCCCTTGTGACAAGTTGTCACTTGGCACCAGGGTCGCCGTGGTCAGAATGGCTGTCACTGGTGCCATGGCTGATCCGACCCTCTACCTCTTCGACGGCTACAACCTCCTGCACGCGGGGCACTTCTCCGACCGTCGCGAGTTAGTGGACGCGCTCGCGAGCTTCGTGGCCGCCCGGGGCTCGCGCGGCGTGGTCGTCTTCGACGGAGTCGGGGACGAACGCGACATCGGCCCCCTCTCCGTCAGATTCGCGGCCCACGCGGACGACGTGCTGGAGCGCTTGGCCGCCGAGCATCGATCCTCCGAGCTCGTCTGTGTCGTGTCGTCCGACGCCGCGGTGCGGAGGACGTCGGGACAGGAGGTGCGCAAGCTGGCATCGAGCAGCTTCCTGGCCGAGCTCCTACCCTCTAGCCACATCGAACGCGAGCAAACCGGGGCCGGCGGTCGCGTCGGCGACCGGGTCGACCCCGAGACGCGCGAACGCCTCGAGCGCTTGCGCCGCGGGCTGTAAACGCGAAAGCACCCCGGCCGCTCGGGCGACCGGGGTGCTCCGCGGACTTGCCTACGCCTGCTGCGCAAGCGGGTTCTGGCGACGCTCGGGCGGTGGCGCAGTGTGGTCACCCGAACCA
>JBOHBA010000097.1:0-9121 GCA_050698095.1 Gaiellaceae bacterium | reverse complement strand
GCGCAGGCGACGGCCTCCTCGGAGATCTCGAGCCCCCACACGGAGCCGGCTTCGGCGGCGAGCGCGAGCCCGATCGTGCCCGTCCCGCAGTAGAGGTCGAAGACGTTCTCGGAACCACTGAGTGCGGCGGCCTCACGTGCGAGACCGTAGAGCTGCTCGGCCATCTCGGTGTTCGTCTGCAGGAAGGCCGAGGGCCGTAGGCGGAACCGGAGCCCGAGGATCTCCTCCTCGATCGCGTCCTCGCCCCAGAGAAGCCTGGTCGGGAGGTTCGTCTGCTCCGCAGGTGTGTCGTTGATCGCCCAGTGGATCGACCGGACTTCGGGAAAGCATCGGAGGACGTCCACGAAGTACCCCGCCTCGAAGCGCTCGCCCGGCGCGGTGACGAGCACGACGAGGGCCTGGCCCGTGTTCCGTCCTTCGCGAACGACGAGATGGCGCAGGTAGCCGGCGCCCGTCGCCTGGTCGTACGCCTCGAGCTGCTCCTCCCGCGCCCAGTCGCGGACGGCGATCCTGATCGCATTGCCGACCTCGGTCGTGAGCAAGCACTCCTCGATCCCGATCACCTCGTCCCAGCGCCCAGCGCGGTGAAAGCCGAGCTCCACACCGGCCTCGCCGGACGAGAACGAGTACTCGAGCTTGTTGCGGTACCCGTACAGCGATGACGCCGGGACGATCGGCTCGAGCGGCGGGTCGACCAAGCGGCCGATTCGCACGAGCGCATCGCGCACCTGCTGCGCCTTCTGCACGAGCTGCGCGTCGTACGCGAGATCCTGGAAGCGACAGCCCCCACACGTACCGAAGTGGCGGCACGGCGCCTCGACACGACCTGGCCCCGGCTCGAGCACGGCGCTCGCGAGCCCCTCGGCGAATCCCCGCTTGACCTTCGTCACACGTGCCCGAACGCGATCGCCCGGGAGCCCGCCGCGTACGAAGACGACGAACCCGTCGTGGCGCGCGACGCCGTTGCCGCCGTACGCGAGCGACTCGATCGAGAGCTCGAGCTCCTCCCCCTTGCGAACGGGCGCGGCCACGGCTGGAGCGTAGCCGCGCTTTGGCGCGGTGAGGACCTAGTGCGGCGTCTCGCAGCATTCCACCTGGAACGCCGGCTCGCCAGGTAGCCGTAGGGGCGAGATATATCTCGCCCCTACAACCTGGGGAGGACGCGATTACCGGTCACGCATTCGCAGCCGAACTAGGTGATGTCGCGCCGCTTCAGGCGGAGGAACGCGAGAGCTGTCGCCAGAGTCGCCCAGGCGAGGCCCACGGCGACGGAGCCTCCGAAGGACAAACCGTCGCCACTCGAATCGAGGATGCCACCAACTGCCGACGCGGGCAGATACTTCGGAACCCCGTCCAGGTCGAGGAGCCCGAGCAGCACCCAGGTCAGCGGCTCGACGACGAACATCCAGACGAGAGCGCCCACGAGGGCCCCGACCTGCGAGTGAACAGCGCAGCCGATCGCCGCACCGAGGATCCCGGCCAGCACGGCTGCCGTGAGCGCGTGCGAGGCTCCGTCGGCCATGTCGCCGTAATCCAAGGGCACATCGAGCACGCTCAGCCAAATCGTCGCCATCGAGGCGATCACGGCGAAGGAGACGAGCATCAGCAGGACGCCGGTTGTCGCGCCGGCCAGGAGCTTCACGCCGAGAAGGCGGCCGCGCCGCGGGATCGCCAGCAGCGTCCGCGCGATCGTGCCGTGGCGAAACTCATTCGTCACGAGGACGATTCCGAGCAGAAGCGAGAGGACCACCCCGGCGAACGACGCATCCAGGACGACCCGGAGCTGGAAATCTGGCTCGAATCGATCCTCCTCGAGCGATCCGCCGACGTTTCCGGCCGTCGCGAGCCCGGCGATCGCCACCGCCACCACGACGAAGCCCCAGGTCGCTCGCAAGGTCCTGAGCTTCAGCAGCTCCGCTGTGAAGAAACGGGTCATGCGCCTCGCTCCCCCGGCTCACCGGTGAGCTCGAGAAAGACCTCCTCGAGCGTCGCCCGCTCGGCGGTCAGCTCGTGCAGCACCACCCCGCCTGCCGCCGCGATCTCACCGACTCGCTCGGGAGGAGCCTCGACCTGGAGCCGCCCGTCGGCAAAGTGCCTGACCTCCAACTGCTCGGCGACGAGCAAGTTCGTGAGACGCTCCGCGTCCGGAGACCGCACGGTCGTCCCGCCGGCGGCGAGTGCCTCGAACTCGGCCATCACAGCCTGCCGGATGAGCTTTCCACGGTGGATGATCACGATGTCGTCGACCGTCTGCGCGACCTCCGCGAGCACGTGGCTCGAGATGAGAATCGTCCGCCCCTCGCCCGCGAGAGAGCGAAGGAAGTCGCGCAGCCAGCGGATCCCCTGCGGATCGAGCCCGTTCGCGGGCTCGTCGAGAACGAGCACCTCGGGATCGCCGAGCAACGCCGCGGCAAGACCCAGACGTTGTCTCATGCCGAGCGAGTAGCCCTTCACGCGCCGCCTGTCGGCCGTACCGAGATCGACGAGGGCGAGCACCTCGTCGGCCCTCGACCTCGGGATTCCTCCCGCCACCGCCAGCACGCGGAGGTGATTACGGCCGGACCGTCCAGGATGCGCGTCGAAGGTCTCGAGTAGGGCGCCGACGCGCTGCAAGGGCTTGTCCAGCTCGCGGTACGGCTTGCCGAGGATCGCGGTCGATCCGGTCGTGGGCCCGACGAGACCGAGGAGCGCGCGCATCGTCGTCGACTTGCCCGCGCCGTTCGGCCCGAGGAACCCCGTGATGGTGCCGGGCGAGACGGAGAAGGAGAGATCGTCGACCGCGAGCGTCGATCCGAAGCGCTTCGTGAGGCGTTCGACCTCGATCATGGGCTACCGAAGGACGCTCACGTAGACCGAGCGGTCCCGAGGCCCGTCGAACTCGCAGAAGAAGATCCCCTGCCACGTCCCGAGCGCGAGCGAGCCGTCCTCGCGAAGCGGGATCGTGACGCTCGAGCCGATGAGCGCCGCGCGCACGTGAGACGGCGCGTTCGGGCCGTCCTGATCGTCGTGACGCCACGACCAGTCGTCCGGCACGACCCTCTCGAGCGCGCCCTCGAGATCGGTGACGAGCTCCGGGTCGACGTGCTCGTTGATCGTCACGCCGGCAGTCGTGTGCGGGACGTAGACGAGCACTGCGCCGCCGCGCTCGCCGGTGACGGCCTCCGTGACTCGAGCGGTGATGTCCACGACGTGGCTCCGCCGCGTAGTGCGAACGCGAATCTCGTGCACGCGAGCTAGGGGCCTGTCCGGAAAGTGGGCACGGTGGAAGACACGCGGCAGGTGGTGCGAGGCAACGACGCAAGGAGCCCCGATATCAGTGGATATCGGGGCGACGGAGGACGCGGCATCGCGCCGACTGACGCATGTATGCCGGCCTGCTCCACTTTCCGGACAGGCCCTAGAGCGCGCCGCCCGCCGCAGGCGGAGCTCCCGCTCCGAGCGGGCTCTCACCGCCGCCCGCGCGGCTGAGGTGCTCTTCGACGTGCAGGAGATTGTCCTTCCCGCGCTCGACGACCGCGAGGAGCTCGGTCATGGAGGCGACCTCCTCGCGCTGCTCCTGGAGGAACCAGTGTAAGAACTTGACATATCGCAGTACATCCCCATCGTTAGGTGTGGAGGCCACAGCCGAGATTACACACGTGAGTCCCAAGAAGATCACCAAGCCGCTCGACATCTATGTGCGGGTCTCTCGCGTCGGGGGACGCGGGGGCGATTCGGTTATCTCACCCGAGCTTCAGGAGGAGGAGTGTCGGGCGCTCGCGCAGGCACGTGGACTCGACGTCGGGCACGTGTTCATCGACCTCGACCGCTCCGGCGGGAAGATGGATCGCCCGGAGTTCGAGAAGGTGCTCGCGCGAATCGAGGGACAGGTGTCCGGCGGCGTCATCGTGGCGCGCATCGACCGGTTCGCGAGGACGCTGGTCGGCGGACTCCAGGCGATCGAGCACATAGAGCAAGCAGGCGGCGTCGTGCTCACCGCCGACGGTGAGTTCGACTCGTCCACGGCGACTGGAGAGTTGGTGCTCCGGATCATGCTCTCCCTCGCAGCCTTCGAGCTACGTCGCATCTCCGAGCAGTGGGAGGAAGCTAAGGAGAAGGCCCGCGCACGGGGCGTCCACATCGGCGGCCCTCGGGCGGGGTACACGCGGGGCAAGGACGGTAAGCTCGTCGAGCATCCCGAGCATCCCGAGCACCTCGACGCAGTGAAGGCCGCCTTTGCGCTCCGGGCGCGCGGGGGCTCCTGGAAGGAGGCCGCCGACAAGCTCACGGAGGCGGGCGTGCCGACGTCCAAGTCGAACGGGCGCGCGAAGTCGTGGTCGCGGCAGGCGATGCGGAACGTCGTTCAGAACCACGCCTACCGCGAGGACAAGGGCGGGCCCATTTCGGTGTGGCAGTGGGAGAAGGCGCAGCCCAAGGCGGGCGAGGCGCGGGTACGGGGCGAGGGCTACGTGCTCGGCCAAGGGCTCGTGCGGTGCTCGGTGTGCGGGGCCGGGATGCACAAGTCGAGCAACGGCCAGCGCTACGTCGTGCTGAGGTGCGACACGCCCGGCCACGGCCACCCAACCATCAACTACGAAACCGCGCGCGACTACGTCCTCAGCCTCGCATTCAGCCACGTCGGGCCGAGACTCCGGCGCGAACCTGACGGCGACGAGGCCAAGCGCGAGGCGCTCCACCAAGCCGTCGAGGAGGCGAGAGCGGCGTTCGAGCAGGCGCGGGAGATGCTCGGCGTGACGCCTCCACCGGATTCGAAGCCGGCGGTCACGCTCCGTGACGCCGAGGCCACGCTCACCGAGTTCCAGTCGACAGCGGACGCCCCGCTCGGGCTCGGGGACTTTATGACGCCGGTAGGCGTACGAGCCGAGTTTGAGAAACTTCCGGTTCCGGAGCAGCGCCGGGTCCTGCGCTCGATCGTCGAGCGTGTCACCCTCTCCCCCGGTCGCGGCAAGCCCGGCGATCGAATCGTCGTCGAGTTCGTGGACGGGTCGCGCTGGCCTGCACCGCAGGGCGAGATCCCCGGTGATGACCTCGTGAGCCTCTCCGCGTAGCTCGACCCCGCCAGCGGCACGTGCGCCTGCGTCCCGTCGTGCTATTCGTCGTCTTCTTCCGTGTCCGGCGCCGGTGGAAGCCCTCCCCACTCCTCGGGCACGAAGTCTGGAACCTGCGGATCCGCGCTCGGTGGGAGCGCACCCGCCATCAGGGCGCGAAGGTTGGGGCCGAAGGTGATCTCGAACACGCGCCCCGGGGCGGGTTCTCGCCCAACGCGTCGCGGACCGCGCGCTCGGCGTCGAACAGGGGACAGAGCGAGCACTTGGGGTGGATGCCCCAAACCGCACCAAACGGACGTCGGCGAGCTCTCGGCCCACGCCAAGGACCGCCGGAGGACGTGCGTGAGCAGCCGGCGCGCTTTGGCCACCGCGCCGAGCTGATCCCGGTGCCTCACCCCGACGATCCGCGCCTCGAGGAGGCGCGCCACGTGCTCGGTCGGCCATCAGCCGACACCCGCAGAAACCCATCTTCGCGAGCTGGTAGGCCGCGGTCCGTGCGCGGCCACTGAGGCCGAACGACTCCCATGCGCGCTCGTGCGTGTTTGCCTGTGTGTCGCCTTTCGGCTCTTCTGCGACAACCAAAAGTCCATACCTGATTGCCCCAGGCAGCCTCCGGAGCTCTTGCGTGAGGCTGAATAAGCGCCTTACGGCGCGCCGGCACCGTGCTTCGGAGCATCGACCGGCTTCTTGTCGAGCCCCAACCACTTGCGGATCTTCGCGATCAAGCTGCGCATGAGATGATCCTACGCCCCCGCCACGGTTTCGCCACGCCTTAGCGTTTGAAGATGTTGTGAACCTCGAAGATCTCTGGGGCGCCGGAAAACTCGATTCCGACGTCGGCCAGGATCGGCATCAACCCCTCACCAAACGCCTCCATCTGCTCCCGAGAGTCCCAGATCTCGCTGACGCGCAGGTCGTCCTCCGACCCGAAGAACACGTGGTACTCGAGGCCGTCCGGAGGCCACGCTCCAGCCTCCTCAAGCCGCCGGACGCTTTCGTCGTACTTCTCGGTCGTCAGGTTTGCTGGGTTGAAGCGGACAACGATGCTCACGACGCGATCCTCCATGGTCGGGGTCGAGCGAACCTTATCCGGGATAGCCACGCGAAGCGCGGTGACTACGCCGCAAGCGGACCAGCTCCCTCCGGCGGCGTCGGTGGTTGGAACCTTGTCGCGCATCCGCCAGATGGCGACACCGCTCAGCTCCCGCGCCCGGCGCCGGGCGCGAGGGGAAGCTCCAGACTTCTCCACGCCTGACATGCAACAGTGGCCGGGGCGGTGAAGCGGGAGCCGACGCGCTCGAGATGACCTAACGGGGGAAACGGGTTCGCGTCGTCCGTGCCGATGGAGCGCGCATGGTCTCTGCGGCCACGACGGCGAACCGATGATGCCCCTCGCCGGGATCGGCGGCGGGATGGCCGCCGTCGCAGACCGCGTGCAGGACCTCGACCCACGCGCCGCGCTGCTGGCCGTGGCGCTGCAGGTCGTGACGCTCGGGCTGCGCGCGCTCGCCTGGCGCGGGGTTCTCGCCGCCGCCTACCCAGAGAGGCGGCTCCCCGTCTTCCCGCTCGCATGCGCGTACACGGCCGGGGTCGCGCTCAACGCCTTCCTCCCCGCCCGCGGGGGAGAGGCAGCGAAGGTCGCGCTCGCCCGCGCGCAGATCCCGGGCTCGAGCCTGCCGACCATTGCGGGCTCTCTCGCCGTGATCGCGCTCTTGGACGCGTTTCTCAGCGCCGCGCTCGTCGCGGCTCTCTGGGCGGGCGGGTTGCTGCCGGAGCTACCTCCGCTGCCCTCCGTCCCCGGAGGGGCTCTCGTTCTGCTGCTCCTGGGGGCCGGCGTCCTGGGCACGGTTCTGCTCGGGCTCGCCGCACGCGGGTTCGCGGCTGCTCTCGTGCGCATGCTCGCCTCGGCTGCCCACGGCCTCGTCATCCTGCGTGCCCCCAGCCGCCTGCTCCGCACCGTCATTCCGTTCCAGCTCGCTGCCTGGGCAGCGCGCGTCGGCGTCGCCTACTTCGTCCTTGTCTCCTTTCGCATCGACGCCGGGCTCGAGACCGCGATCCTGCTCACCGTGCTGAGCGGCGCCGCCCTGCCGGTTCCAGGCGGCGCGGGATCGCAGCAGGTGTTCGCGGCGTACGCTCTCCAGGGAGCGATCTCGACGGCCGCCTCGGTCTCCTTCTCGATCAGCATGCAGCTCGGCGTCACGCTGGTGAACACCGTCGTCGGCCTCGTCGGCGCCATGCTCCTCTTCCGCACGCACAGGCCGCTGGCCGCTCTCCGGGCGGCACGAGCGCGCTGACACGCCGGCGCAAACTGGAGCGCTTGGCGATAGCGGAACCCAACGCCTTGATTCGCGGCGGTGCGCCGTGTCGCTCTCTGTTGGAAGAGCGACAGCACGCTGCGCCAGCGCGCGAAACTAGCCCGCGCGAACGGCCCGGCGACGGATCGCGGCCAGCCAGCTCCGTCGGATCGCGCCGCTGCCGGGTCGGATCACACGCCAGTAGCGCAGGAAGGCCCGCGTCGCGTCGGGGCTCGTGCCGGCCACGCGGGTCTCGGTGATGAGACGACTGCCACCGTCCTCGGGGCGCACAAGGAAGGCGAGCGCCGCCTTCGCGTAGCCGGGCTCGGCAAAGGCGAGGAAGTCCTCGCGCGAGCGCACGGGCACGGGCGCGTTGCCGACCAGGCGCCAGAAGCGGCCGACGGCGCCTGCGGCAATCTCCGCCCCTGGGCGCTCGCCCAGCAGCACGAAACCGACGCTCAGGAAGGCGTCCAGCACGGGCGCCGACGGCTCCGGCCGGAAACCGGGTCGGCGCGTGAGGAAGCGCGGCAGCCCGCGCAGCGCCATCAATGGCCTCAGCAGGCGTACCTCGCCTACGGTCACATCCTTCACGGCCGCGAGCACGATCTCGGGCGGGGCGGGCACCCAGAGGTCGTGCACTTCGCTCGCATCGAAGCGCGGCAGGACCTCGTCGAGCAGGGACGGTGGAGCCGGCATCGTCCTCGAGCCTACGGCTTTCGGCGCCGCAGGCCGGCCGCGCCCCATGACTGTTGACGCGCTGCGTCGTCACTTGGCGGTAGGGCGACACTCGCCCTCGGTAGGGCGGGCCGCGAGTACCGCCCGAGCCGACGCGTCATCGCTGCGGCACACGACTCCGACGACCGCATCGCGAGATCAGATCCGGGCGTCCTCCTCACAGGCCGTGCCGGGCCCGAGGATGGTGCCACCGACGATCCCCGAGCCGGTGGCGCAGTAGACCTGGTCGCCGGGCGTCGGTTCAGGGAGGTTGTCGAGAGAGAAGAGGTCGTAGCCGACGAAGCACTCGCTCGCGTTCGAGCAGGTGCGGCTCTCGGACCCGAGCGGAAGCACGGGCGAGAGGAGAGCGCCGTCCCTCCTCAGCTGGGCGCTGACGCTGATGCTCTGCTTCGGCGTAGCGCAGCGGACCCCGATGCTGATCGAGGCAAGTACCAGGTAGTCGGGGACCGAGGCCTCGGCGACGAACGTGCAGTCCCCGGCCGAGTCGGGCGGCGGCGGAGGTGGCTTCCGTTTCGCGTCAGAGACCGACGGGGCCGCGAGCGCGAGCACAAGGGCGAGCACGACGGAGGTGCGCAGCGAGGTCAACATCTCTCCTTCCGTGAGGACTCTCATCCGGTATACGCGTCGGTGGCGCGGGACGGATTGGGGAGGGCTGAAGACCCGCGCGATCTGTGGCCATGCGAATCACGATCAGCGATTCAGCCCTCGTCCCCGACTTGCTCGTCTTCCGTCATAAGCGCCTTGAGATCATCAGCGTCCGCCTGAGCGAGATTCGACCGGCACCCGCTCTCACGCACTGGACGCGCACGACGCTAGCAGGCGAACCAGCCGCGGCAGCAGTCCGCCAAACGCAGGCGGGTGTCGCAGTTCCAACAGATCGCGACATCTCGCCGCCAGCCGGCTTCGAAGAGTGCGCCGATCTCCGGGCGTTCCCACCACGTGTGGACGGCCTTCGGGATTGCGGAGGCGGACAAGCCCGTGCGTTTCAGCCAGTGCATAACCGGACAGGCTTCTTGGCGTATCGAGCCATTCAAGGTATGGGTC
>JBOHBA010000096.1:0-4248 GCA_050698095.1 Gaiellaceae bacterium | reverse complement strand
CCGAGGTGTACACGTCGGGCGACGTGACCGTCGAGGAGCTGCGCGGGGAGGGCGAGGAGCCGCGTTTGACTGCCGAGGCGCTCGCCGAGCGGATCGGCCAGCCGCTCTCCGGCGACGACGAGCCGCTATAGCTTCGGCCGGCGCCGATCGAACTCCGCCAGCCACTGGGCGAAACGTCCGTGTGCGGAGTCGAGATAACCGCGGAAGCCTTCCTCGAAGCCGGCCACTTCGTCCCGTAGCTGAAACAGCCGGTACTCGAGCCGGCGCTCGGGATCGCAGACGTGCTCGGTGCGCTGGTCCGCGGCGATCGACGCGCCACATTCGGCGCACGGCATGTGGTGGGGGGCAAAGGCGCTGGACATGCGCGGTCTTGCGGGAAGCCGTACTTCGCGCTCGCTGCGTGTGTCCCTTCCTGGATGCGAGAGTGCGGCCGCTCGAGCACCGCGGACGGGTGCCTGGCTTAAGTCAGGCACCCGTCGTGAAACAGCCGAGATCTCGGGCGTGCCTATGTCCGCGCGAGCTCGGGAATCGCTCCCAGCTGGACGAACATGCCCAGCGTGTCCCAGGTCGTCCACTCCTCCGTGACCTGGCCGCCTGCGAGCCTGGAGATCGTGACGCCCGTGACCGTGACCTCCTTGCCCGTCGGTGCGATTCCGGCGACCTCGCCCGTCTGCGTGCCTCGGCCCGTCCAGCGGGTTGCGACCTTGTCGCCCTCTGCGATCTGGTCGTCGACCGTGATGCGGCCGTCGGGGAATCCCGCGATGTACTTCTCGACGTTGGCGCGGAACCCGGCCGGCCCGCGGTGGGGCTCCGGCTCGGCCGAGTCATGACCGACGTAGCCGGGCGCGGCGTACTCCTCGATCGCCTCCCAGTTGCCCTTCCACGGCTCCTCGATGAGCCGCTTGACGATCAGCTTGGCGTCCGCCATCGGCGCTCCTTTCGTTCGTCTGCGCCGGCGAAGTGCGACTGCGGCAAGGGTGCCTCCAACGACGACCCCCACGACCACGAGTGTGATCGCGGGGCCAATCTGGCCGCGACTTCGCCTGCGAAACACCGTGGGTCGACTCTACTAACTCGATGACGCTGCCGCCACGACGTCTGAGCCGCCGTCTGATTCACTTGCGCCGTGCTTCTTGCGGTCGACGTCGGCAACACCCAGACGGCTCTCGGTCTCTACGGGAACGAGGTGCTCGCCGACCACTGGCGCCTCGCGACCGAGCGCTCGACGACCGCCGACGAGCTCGGAGTCCTGCTCGGCGGGCTTCTCGACTTCGACGGCGTGGACGGGATCTGCCTCGCGTCCACGGTGCCGGTGCTCGTGCGCGAATGGGACGAGCTCGCGCACAAGTGGGCGCACGCTCCCCTTCTGGTCGTCGGCGCGGGGATCAAGACGGGTATTGCGATTCGGTACGACGATCCGCGCGAGGTCGGCCCGGACCGGATCGTGAACGCTGTCGCGGCGAAGGCGCGCTACGGAGCGCCGGTGATCGTCGTCGACTTCGGGACGTCGACCAATTTCGACGTCGTCTCGCCCGAGGGCGAGTATGTGGGCGGGGTGCTCGCGCCCGGAGTCGAGATCTCGATGGACGCGCTATTTGCGCGCGCGGCGCGGCTCGTGAAGGTCGACTACACGCCGCCACCGGCCGTCATCGGGAAGACGACGGTCGCCGCACTCCAGTCCGGGCTCGTCTACGGCTTCGCAGGGCAGGTCGACGGGATCGTGGGCCGCATTCGCGATGAGCTGGGAGTGGAAGCGCCCGCCGTCGCGACCGGGGGACTCGCGGACATCGTCGCGCCCCACTCGCGCACGATCGAGCGCGTGGACCCGTTTCTCACCCTCGAAGGGCTTCGCCTCGTCTGGGAGTTGAATCGGTGATCCCCGACGCGTCGGCGGTTGGGCTGTTCGCCGTCGCGGCGCTTGCCCTGCTCCTCGTCCCCGGGCCTGCTGTGCTCTATGTCGTCGCGCGCTCGATTCACCAGGGTCGGCGCGCCGGGCTGGCGTCGGTCGCGGGAATCCACGTCGGCACGCTTGTCCACATCACCGCGGCGACGCTCGGGCTGTCCGCGCTGATCGTCTCATCGGCTGTGGCGTTCACGGTCGTCAAGGTGGCAGGTGCGGTCTATCTCGTAGGGCTCGGCTTGTGGACGCTCTTCGCGCGTCGCGCCGAACCTGAGGTGGCTCTCGTCGGAGAGCGGAACCTCCGGCGGGCGTTCGCCCAGGGCATCGTCGTCAACGTGCTGAACCCCAAGACCGCGCTCTTCTTTCTTGCGTTCCTCCCGCAGTTCGTCGACCCGAATGCCTCCCATCCCGCGCTCCAGATCGCATTCCTCGGGGTTCTGTTCGCATTGCTCGGCCTCGTGACGGACTCGATCTGGGCGCTCGCGGCCGGTACGGCTGGAGGTGTGCTCAGACGCTCGCACCGTTTCCTCAGGACGCAGCGCTACGTGACCGGAACGGTCTACGTAGGGCTGGGCGTGGCAACGGTGTTTGCCGGGCGCGCTGAGGGCAAGCCGTAGGGCGAGATATATCTCGCCCTACCCGCCGCCGTAAATCGAGACCGGGAGCTCGAGGGTCATCTCCTCACCCGATGGGATCTCGGCTTCGAGTCGCTCGAGGAGCGCGACGGCTCCAGGCGCGGCAGCGAGCAGCCGCCGTTCCACCTCCTCGATCGAGTCCAGCTGGAGGAGCTCCTGCTTGAACGGCTTCGGGAAGCGTCCCTGCCCGAGATACCAGCCGTAGAACTTCTTGAGGAAGCCGGACGCACGACGCTCGCCGAGCTCGCGCACGGCTTCGCGGATAAAGAGGACGAGCTCCGCAGCCACCTCGTCGCGCGAGGGCTCCGCAACGTCACGGTCGACGATCTCGCGCAGCGCCCACGGATTGCCTTGCGCGCCCCGCCCGACCATCACGGCTTCCGCTTCGGTTGTCGCCAGCACCGCCTGTGCCCGCGCGTAGGACGTCACGTCACCTGAGGCCACGACCGGCACGTCGACGAGCGAGACGAGCTCGGCAGTGAGCGTGTGATCCGCGCTGCCCGTGTACATCTGCTCTGCCGAGCGCGGATGGAGCGTGAGAGAGGCAGCGCCCGCGTCGACAAGCCGTGGCCCGAGCTCGAGACACGCGCGCGAGCCGTTCCGAACTCCTCGGCGCAGCTTCACCGTCACCGGCACGTCTACCGCATCGGCGATGGCCTCGATGACGCGGCAAGCCCGGTCCGGCTCCTCGAGGAGATACGCGCCCGCTCCCGTGCGGGTGACCTTCTTCACAGGGCAGCCGAAGTTGACGTCGACGATGTCCGCACCGACCGCCTCGACCATGCGCGCGGCATCCGCCATCGGCCCCGGGTCGGATCCGAAGAGCTGGATGGCCAGCGGGTGCTCGTCGGCCGCCACACGGAGGTACCCGAGCGTCTTCTCGTTGCGGTGCTCGATGCCGGCGCAGCTCACCATCTCGGAGCACACGAGACCCGCTCCGTAGCGTCGTCCCTGGCGGCGGAAGGCCTGCACGCTGACCCCTGCCATGGGCGCGAGCACGAGGCGAGTGGGCACCTCGACGGGCCCGATGTTCCAGGATTCTCGGAGGTCGATCGGCACCGCCGACATGCTAGTGGTCGCTCCGGGAAATACGGCACTGCCTGGCCAGCTGCAAACGCTTCGCATCGCGTCGTCCTCAGTCGCCTCGATATCTACTGATATCGGACTCCCTGCGTCCTAGCGCTGCTCGGTTTTCGCGCGGCCAATCAGCACCGTACTTCCCGGAGAGACCACTGGTTCGGAGCTGTTGACGCTCGTCCAGGGCGGTAGCTACCATTCCGAGCCGTTGGCGGGGCCGGGGGCCCCGCGATCTCGTCTCTGGAGGGCGTTTTTCGTGAAGGATGTGATCCTCACACCCGAGGGCTACAAGCAGCTCAAGAGCGAGCTGGAGCGCCTCCGCACGGACAGGCGCCGTGAGATCGCGGAGCGCATCGCCGCGGCCCGCGAGTTCGGCGAGATCGCCGAGAACGCGGAGTACGACGACGCGAAGAACGAGCAGATGATGCTCGAGCACCGCATTGCCCAGCTCGAAGAGCGCCTCGCGCACGCACGCGTGCTCGAGCTCAAGAAGGTCGACACGAGCGTCGTCTCGATCGGCTCGGTCGTGCGCCTCCGTGACGTCGATGCCAAGGAGTCTGTGGAGTACTTCATTGTCGGCTCCGCCGAGGCGAATCCGGCCGAACGGAAGCTCTCGAACGAGTCGCCGGTCGGGAA
>JBOHBA010000095.1:0-3726 GCA_050698095.1 Gaiellaceae bacterium | reverse complement strand
ACGTCGCTGATCCCGCTGAGCCTGCTCAAGAAGATGTACCCGTCGTAGAAGGAATCGGAAGCAGCAGCACACGAACGATGACGACTCCCGGGCCCGCAGGGGAAACCATGTACCCCCTGCGGGCCTTCTTTCATGACATGCGGGGAGTACTGAAAGCGCGGGGAACCTTCCGGTTCCCCCTCCACGCTCATGGGCCAAGGGTTGGCCCATGAGCTCCGCTCCGGTCGTGCTCGAGCTTCGAGGCGTATCGAAGGCGTACGGTGCGGTACAGGCGCTCCGCGAGGTCAGCGTCGACTGCCGCGCCGGCGAGATTCACGCCGTCGTCGGGGAGAACGGGTCGGGGAAATCGACACTGCTCGGGATAGCCAGCGGCTTCCTCGCTCCCGACGAGGGCACTGTCGTGATCGGCGAGACCGAGCGCCGGCGGGTCTCTCCGGCCGAGAGCCGTAGGCTCGGTCTCGGCATCGCCTATCAGACGTACTCGCACGTCTTGTCCCTGTCGGTGGCGGAAAACGTCTTTCTCGCGGCGCCGCCCGACCTTCGTCCGACGTACGGAGGCATGGATCAATGGGCGACTGACCGGCTGGCCGAGTTCGCCCTGGACATCTCCCCGACGGCGCCAACGGGGACGCTCTCGCTCGCAGAGAGACAGCTCCTCGAGGTCGTCAAGGCGCTGCTCGCCCGGCCGAAGGTGTTGCTCCTCGACGAGCCGACGACTGCCCTCGGGCCCGAGGACGTCGACCGGCTGCACGCACTGGTTCACGAGCGGAGTCGCGCCGGCGTCGGGATCGTGTACGTCAGCCACAGACTGCCGGAAGTCCTCGACATCGCCGACCGGATCACCGTGCTCCGCGACGGCGTGTCCCAGGGGACCTTCGAGGCGGCTTCGATGTCGGAGGAGAGCATCGTCGCGTTGATGATCGGACGTCCGCTCCAGCTCGCGTTTCCGGAGCGACACGCGCGCGAGGAGCGGCGCCACGTGCTGCTCGCCGTCTCCGGCCTACAGGGCGACAGGTTCGGGCCGATCGACCTCGAGGTGGCGAGCGGCGAGATCGTCGGAATCGCGGGCGCGGAGGGCAACGGGCAGGTGCAGTTCCTCCGGGCGCTCGCCGGTGCGGAGCGGGCCACGGGAACGGCGACGTGCGACGGCACCGAGCTCGATTCGAGCTCGCCGCTCGGACCGCTCCGAGCCGGAGTCGTGCTTCTGAGCGGCGACCGAGCATCCGAGTCGCTCTTTCCCGTTCTGAGCGTACGAGCCAACGCGACGATCCAGGTGCTGAGGCGACTTGGGCGCCTAGGGTTCCTCAACCGTCAGCGCGAGCGGCGCTCGGTCGACGATCTCGTACAGCGCCTCAGCATCCGAACAGCCTCGATCGAGCAGCCCGTGCAGACGCTCTCGGGCGGGAACCAGCAAAAGGTCTCGCTGACGCGGCCGTTCCTGCGCGGAGACGTCAAGGTCATCCTGGCCGAGGAGCCGACCCAGGGCGTCGATGTCGCAGCGCGGTTCGACATCTACGGTGCATTGCGGGAAAAGGCGAAGGAGGGTGTCGCCACGATCCTCAAGTCAAGTGATCCGCTCGAGCTTGCCGGCCTCTGCGACCGAGTCGTGGTGATGTCGCGCGGGCAGATCGTGGACGAGATCCCCGGCGACGAGCTCGGGGAGCGTCGGATCGTCGAAGCCATCGTCGGCTCGCGGGCGAGCGCCCGAGAGCAAGTGATCGAGAGCCCCGAGGGTTCGGCGTGAGAATCGGCAGGTTCTCAGGCGCGCTGCCGCTCGTTCTGATGTCGGTCCTCATCGTGGCGGTCGGCGCGTTCACAACCGTCCGCCAGGACGCCTTCCTCACGAGCTTCAACATCCACAACCTACTTCTCCTAACGATGCCGCTCGCTCTCGTCTCGCTGGGCCAGACCTGCGCCCTGCTCGTCGGCGGCTTCGACCTCTCAGTCGCAGCGCTCATGACGTTCTGCGTCGTCGTCGCCTCGTACACGATGACGTTCGACACCTCGGGGTGGGCGTTGTTTCCCGGCGCCCTGGTGCTGATCGCAGTGGGTCTGGCGGCGGGGATCTTCAACGCCACGCTCATCTGTGTCCTCAAGCTTCCGTCCATCATCGCCACGCTCGGAACGTTCAGCATCCTCCAAGGCACGTCGCTCGTCCTCCGGGATCATCCCGAGGGCCCCATCTCGAGCGACGTCGTCAGCGGTCTCACGACGAGTGTCAGCTTCGTTCCGATCGCTTTCGTCGCCGTCGTGGTGCTCGCCGTCCTGGGCGACCTGTGGCTGTATCGCACGCGTACGGGCCTGGCGCTGAGGGCGGTCGGCCTCGACGAGACGTCCTCGCGCCGGCTCGGGATGGCGACTGTTCGCATGGTGTTCCTCGCGTTCGTCGTCTGTTCCGTGCTGGCGTCGCTAGCGGGCTTCTACCTCGCGGCCCAGGTCCAGATCGGCTCGCCGCTCATCGGCAACTTCGGACTCGAGAGCATCGCCGCTGCCGTCCTCGGCGGAGCGAGCCTCGCGGGGGGTCGAGGATCCTTCGTCGGGGCGCTGTTGGCGGCGCTCTTCCTGTCGCTGATCGACAACGTCCTGCCACTGTTCCACCAGCCGACGGAGTACGCCGAGATAACCATCGGCGCGTTGATCCTCGTGGCGCTCGTGCTCTACCAGGCTCCCGAGCTTCTTGCCCGCATTCGAGCCAGCAGGTCGCGTGTCGACCGGCCCGGTCAGGGCGAAGCACGGGCCGCCTGACGCAGTTAATCGTCCGAGTTGAGCGACTCGGAAGCGGTTCCCACGCGCGGATCCGCCTCCCTGCCGACCACGACCCAGATCGCGTGCACAGGCTCGTCGCCGATGGCCCACAGGCGGTGAGGCGCGGACGAGTTGAAGACGATGGAGCCTCCGGGAGCGAGCTCGTACTCGTCGAACCCCACACGGACGCCGAGCGTGCCGCTGATCACGTAGCCGTACTCCCTTCCGCCGTGCGTCATCAGCGCATCCGCTTCGCAGGACGCGCTCCCGACCTCGTATACGACGTAGAGGAACTCCACGTCCCGATCGCCGTTGCGGCCCAGCCGCTCCCAGCGCACACCGGTCGCGAGGTTGATCACCTGTCGCGTCTCCGGCTGAACGGCCAGGCCGTCACCCCCTCGCAGCGGGCGGACGGCAGGCTCGCTGCGCGGGGCGGCGCCGAAGACGTCCCCCATGGTCATCCCGAGCTCGGTCACGAGCGCATAGAGGGTGCTCACCGACGGATTGACACGATCGAGCTCGATCTGAGAGACGAGGCTCGGCGAGACACCCACACGGCGCGCGAGCTCGCGGAGGCTGATACCGCGCCGCTCCCGCTCGACACGCAGGCGCTTCCCGACCTTGGAAGGCTCCACAGCTCGATCGGCCGGCCGATAGCTCGGCGCAGGCTCGGTCATCGCGACACCGTACTCGACGTCGTCACGGAGTCTCTACCGGAGCCTCTGGCGAATCTCGGCGGCGATTCGCTCGGGTCCGGGCAGAAAGGCGTCCTCGAGCGGCGGGCTGTACGGGATCGGCGTATTCGGCGTTCCAATGCGCCAGGCATCGTCGAGGTCGCCCAGGGCGCTCTCGGTGACCGCGGCGAGCACCTCGCCGCCCCAACCACCGGTGACCGGCCCCTCCTCGACCACGACCAGGCGGTTCGTCCTGCGCACGGACGCGACCACGGTGTCGACGTCGAAGGGGCGCAGTGTCCGGAGG
>JBOHBA010000094.1:0-6232 GCA_050698095.1 Gaiellaceae bacterium | reverse complement strand
GTCGAGTAGTCGTAGATCCTGAGGTAGCCGTATCCGGTCTCGGTCGCCGGCCCGGAGGTCTTGCAGAAGTCCTCGTCCGCCGCAAAGAGGAGCCGGCGCTCGTCGTCGTAGCTCGACGAATGGGCGTCTCCGTCCGCGATCGCGGGATAGATCGTTCGCCCCCTGAAGACCGGGCTCGCCGGCGTGCTGACATCGAGGGCGACGAACCCGCTGTCCCAGTACGAGAGGAAGACGAGCGTGCCGTCCTCCGAGGGCTCGGCTCCATGCCCGTAGTTCGGGTCGGGATCGCAGCCCTGCCCGGCCGAGAAGGGGCCGCCGGCGTCCTGGATGCCCCAGTCGGAGACCTGCACCGGCGCGGCGGGGTTCGTGATGTCGATCATCCGGAAGTCCCCGTCGCCGTTCGCGTCCAGGAAGCCGCTCGCCGTGCTCGAGTCGGCATACCGGCTCGTGGGGACGGTCGCGTACGCGTAGGTGTGCCCGTTCGTATGCCGCTCGACCTCGAACTCGTGGACTCCGCGCGTGCAGCAGGCGGTCTTCAGGTAGCCGATCTGCTGTGGCGCACTCGGGTTCGTGACGTTCCACAGCATCAGACCGCGGTCCGCATTCGCGTCGTACCGGGATCCACCGCACCACTGGAGCCCGACGGCGGCGATGTCCCGTCCGTCGTCGGCCGTGTAGACGACGACGTCCTCGGCGGACGTCCCGGCCGGGTTCTGAAGGGTCGCGACGACCTCGGGGTCGTGCGGATCCGTGGCATCGACGACTGCGACGCCACTCTGAGGGGGCTGCGGGCAGAAGCGGTTCTTGCTCCTGTTCGCCCAGTCCTGGAAGCCCCAGTGGCCGACGTACGCGTACCCGTCGTGCACCCAGACGTCGCCGTTAAAGCCGCGGCCGCCGAGGTCGGTCTGGCCGACGACCTCGATGTTCCGGGCCTGAGCCGCTTTCTGTCCTCCGGTGTACGTCTTGCTCGACTGCTCGAGGAAGTGCTTCTCGTCCTTCAGAAGCTCGTCGCCGTTCGTCGACCCACCCAGCGCACTCGAGGCGCCCAACACGAATACGACCGCCATCAGACCAAAACCGACGCGCTTCATGGCTCCCCTTCCCCGAGACGGCACGCGAAAGGCCCATTATTCAGATCGACGCGTCCGTTTTCAAGCTGCAACGGGTCTCTCCGGCGGGACCGGCGGGCGGCGGCCACCGTTATCCGGCCGGGGCTGTGCCATGCTCGTCCGGATGTGACCGTTCGCGCGGGAGTCCCAGCGCGAGCCCCGCTGCCGCCCATATCGTGAACGCGATCCAGTGGACGCCGATGACGTCCGTCTGCAGTGCGAGCAGAAGCACAGCGGCGAACGTCGCCGCCGGCCACGCCTCTCGTCGCCAGAGCGCGATGAGGAGCGCGATGCTCCAGAGTACGAACGCCGCGACGCCCACCACGCCCGCATCCACGCCGAGCTCCGTGTACGTGGACTCGCCGGCCCGGATGTCAACTCCCGTCCGCTTGGCCACCACGCCCGCATTGCCGAGGCCGCGACCCTGCGGATGTTCGAGCACGGCGCGGACGCCCTCTCGCAAATTGCGCCAATGGCTCTCCGTGGAGGCGTCTTCGGTGGGGATCGCGCCTCTGGGTAGAGGCCCTTCGTTTCTCGCGTTCTCGCGCAACCACTCGAGCTCGTCCTGCGTGTAGCTCGTCGACGGGCCGATCGACGGGTAAGAAACGAGAAAGAGAGCGCTGGCCCCAACGGTGAGCACCGCGAGCACAGCGGGCGCAAAGCGGCGCTGGCGGAGGGCGAGCAGGACCAGGCCGAACGCGAGCGCCGCGAACGCGGCGCGGGTATGCGTATAGAGAAGCGCCGCAAAGAAGAGGAGTGCCAGCACCCCCCAGTACCACCGGAACGGCCTGCTCAGAACGTAGATCAGCGCGACGACGAAGAGATACGCGCTCGCGAGCGGGGACAGAAACGTCGAGACCAGCCTCCGGATCGGGTTCTCCTCGTCTCCGGTGTTGTAGACCCAGTTCTCGGGCAGGCCCGACAGGCCCTTCCCGTAGTCGAGGCCGAGCTGCTCTCGATACCAGCCGGGGACGCCCGAATCGCGCCACGCCTGAAGCGAGATGACAGCGACGTCGACGAGGCCGACGACCGCGACGACGACCGCCGTCACCACGACGAGGCCTGCGACTCGGCTCCGTTCCGTCCATGCGAGCGCGGCGAGCCTCCCGAGCGCATATGCAGCGACCGGGAAGAGATGGTGGCGGAGCGCGAGCAGCTCCCCCCGCGCCGCCGCGTCGCCGTCGAGCCATCCTTGCGGGAGGAGCCAGTAGACGACGATCACGAGCGCGTACGTGGCCGCGAGCACGTCGACGGCCGTGACTGCGGGGAGCCGCCTCACCTTCCAGACAACGACGACGACCGCGACGAGAACCGCTGCTTCCTTCCACGCCGCGACCACGTCGAGCGATGTCCCGCGCACGCCCAGATCCCAGAGCTGGGCCATCGCGACGTTGTGCAACGCCAGCCCGACGACGAGGACAGCGAAGACGGCGCCGATGAAGCGCTGCGCGCTAATCGACGATCGCCACCAGGGTCAGCCCGAGGTTGACGACGCGCACCCGTCCGGGAAAGAGCGCTGCCAGAGAGCTCTTCGAGAGAAGATGGACCTCGGTCGCGAAGCTCTTTCCGGCCGCGCGGTACACGCGGTGCGCGAGCCGGTCCGGGAGCCAGTGCACGAGCGGGAGCCGCGTGTGCACCTCGACCGGAAAGCGGCGATTCGGTGTCGTGATGAAGACGCGGCGGCCGACGCGGATGGCCTCCGACACGAGCCGCCGCTGGCGCTCGCGATCACCGACGTGCTCGATGACGGCATTCGAGAACACGATGTCGAACTCGCCATCTGCGAACGGGAGCGCGCACGCGTCGCCCTGGACGTATCGGATGGCCGGGTACCGGGCACGAAAACCGGTGCCGTCCTGAAGCCCGAGCGCGGTGATCCTCTCCGGCCAGGGGTAGAGCTCCTCGAAGAAGTTGAGCGTCGCGCACCCGTCACCTTCACCGAACGCGAGCTCGTCGGCGCCCACGTCGAGAACCGAGGTCTCGGCGGTCGGACGGAGCTCCTCGAGGAAGAGGCGTAGCTTCCGTCTCCGGGAACGCAGCGAGATCGCGTCGGCGAGCCGCACCGGGTAAGTATCGGGTCCGCGGACGCCGGTAGGCTCGAATTGTGGTCGACGCGACAATCGTTCCTGCGGGCGCCTACTCGCTGAAGCTGACGTCGCGCTCTGCGAGCTGGACGGCGCCGCTGCCGGAGCGTCGCTGGGCCTCGGCGGTCCAGCTCCCGGACGGACGAGTCCTCGTCCGCGCATCCTGCGAGACCGCGCTCACCGAGGCACGGTTCATGCTCGCGCTCGACGACGACACGGGCGAGTTCCACCGGCGCTTCTCGAAGGACCCGGTGCTCGGGCCGTCGACGCGAGCTCTCCGCGGACTTCGCCCGCGGCGGAAGGCGACCGTCGCGCACGCGACACTGCGAGCAATCTGCGGACAGCTCGTCCAGTCGAGTCGCGCGCTCGAGATCGAAAGAGCGGTGATCCGAGCGTGCGGCGAGGACCCACCGACCCGTGAGGCGCTTGCCCGGATGTCCCCGGCTGCTTTCGCACGCTGCGGGCTCGCCGGCACTCGCGCTGCCACGCTGACGCGGCTCGTGAGAACGCTCGACATCGAGGCGTTGAAACGGAGTCCGGACACGGCGCTGGCTCGATTGCAGCGCGAGCGCGGTGTCGGCCCGTGGACCGTGGGCGTCATCGCGCTCCAGGGGCTCGGCCGATACGACGCGGGTCTCGTCGCCGACCTCGCTCTCGTGAAGCTCCTCGCTTCGCTGCGTGGACGCTGGCCGGAGCCGGAGGAAACGCAGGAGCTGCTCGAGCCGTACGGCGAGTGGCAGGGGCTCGCGAGCGTGTTCCTGCTGCGCGGCTTCAAGCGTGGACTGATCCCAGGCGCGAGCATGGACAGGGCGCGACTGGTCCGCAGCCGCGCGACCCGCGCCGCATAACGGCCCGCCGTACACTCCCACGATGGTCGATGCGCGCAAGATCGCGATCCTCGGCGCCGGTCGAATCGGCGAGTCCCTGATCTCCGGATTGCTCTCGTCGGGCTGGCGCGAGCCCGGCGAGATCGCGGCTACCGGCCGCCGCGCCGAGCGCGTCGCAGAGCTTCGCGAGCGACACGGCGTCGAAGCGACGCTCTCGAACCACGATGCCTCCGCCGGCGCAGCGCTCGTGGTCATCTCCGTAAAGCCGCAAGACATCGACGTGCTGCTGGGGGAGATCGGCGGGCTCATTCTCCCTGAGCAGACGGTGCTTTCCGTCGCAGCCGCAATCCCCACGGCGCGCATTGAGAGCCGGCTCTCACCCGGAGTGCCCGTCGTCCGCGCGATGCCGAACACGCCCTCGACGGTGCACGAGGGGATCGCCGGGCTCTGCGCCGGCGCGCACGCCGGAGATGAGCACCTCTCGCTCGCGGAGGAGGCACTCGCCCACCTCGGCGCAGTCGTACGCGTGTCGGAAGCGTCGATGGACGCGATCACTGCAGTCTCCGGCTCGGGTCCCGCGTACTTTGCCCTGCTGGCCGAGGCGATGATCGAGGCCGGGATCCTCCTCGGCCTGTCGCGCGAGATCTCGACGCAGCTCGTCGTGCAGACGATGCTCGGCACCGCGAAGCAGCTGCGCGACGAGAAGATGCACCCGGTCGAGCTGCGCGAGATGGTCACGTCCCCGGGCGGGACGACGATCGCCGCGATCAGAGAGCTCGAGATGGCTGGCGTGCGGGCGGCGTTCCTGAACGCGATCCAGGCCGCGATGGTGCGCTCGCGCGAGCTCGCGGCCGGCGAGCCGTAGGGCGATACATGTCTCGCCCTACCTCGGCACCGGCAGGAGCGGCGAGGCTTCCGTAGGGGCGAGATATATCTCGCCCTAGCTCGACACCGGCAGGAGCGGCGATGAGAGCGGCGCCGCGAGTCCCCTCTCCCCTGCTAGCGCCTGCAGCGCGAGCACCGTATCGGCGACCGGCGTGTCCTCGAGAAACTCGGTCCGCGCCTCGAAGTCGGCCACGAGATCCTGGATCGCCGTCGCGTAGGCCGACGCGTCGCGCTCGGCAAGGGCAGCCAGCGAGTCCACAACCGGAGCGGGAATCGCGGGCTGACCATTGAGAGTCAACGCGATCTCCACGACTCGTAGATCGTCGCCGACGACGAGGCACGCGAGCGCAGCCGCATAGCGGCCGATCGGGCTCCCCGAGTCCGCCGCTCCGGCGTCGAGCGCCCAGCGAGCATCGTCGTGCGCGCCGACCAGGTCGCCGGCGATCAGCCGCGACTTCATCGCACCGATGGGCCGCCCCCAGCTTCCGGAGGGCGCGTCCGGCCAACTATGCCGATAGGTCTCGGCCGCTCGCGCGAGCCACGCGTCCGCCTCGGCGCGACGTCCGAGCATGAGGAGCGACAACCCCGCCGCCCACGCCGCGTTCCCCATTCGCGTGAGCTGGCGCTGCCGCTCGTCCGGATCTTCGGGCAGGCGAGCGAGCCCGTCCTCGTAGCGCTCAGTCGCCCGCGCCGCCCGTTCCTCCCAGTCTTCCATGCTCCGGAAGTATCGTCTCGCCCGTGGCCGAGCTTCGCGAAGTGGTTTACGTCGACGGTGTGCGAACGGCCTTCGGCCGCGCGACCCCGGACGGCTATTTCGCGAAGACACGTGCTGACGACATGGCGGTCAAGGCGGTGCGCGAGGTTCTCCGGCGGAATTCGCAGCTCCCGCACGAGCGGATAGACGACGTCGTGTTCGCTGCCACGGCTCAGGTCGGAGACCAGGGGCTGACCCTCGGTCGCGACGTCGCGTTACTGGCCGGCCTGCCGAAGACGGTGCCGGGATTCGCAGTCGACCGCATGTGCGCAGGAGCACTGACCGCCACGACCGCGGGAGCCGGCGAGATCGCGATGGGTGCCGCGGACGTCGTCCTCGTCGGTGGCGTCGAGCACATGGGACATCACCCGATGGGCGAGGACGTCGACTTCAACCCCCGCTTCGTCGCGGAGCGCATCGTGGACGAGTCCGCCGCGGTGATGGGGCAGACGGCCGAGAACCTCCACGACGCCTTCCCGCATCTGACGAGGGAGGCGGCGGACGCGTACGCGGTCGAGTCGCAGCGGCGCGCAGGCAAAGCATGGGACGAGGGCGTCATGGACGAGATCGTCG
>JBOHBA010000093.1:0-2761 GCA_050698095.1 Gaiellaceae bacterium | reverse complement strand
GGGCACTGGAAGGACGGCGGGCTCACGGTCAAGCTCACCGACCCGGCTCAGCGCGAAGCCGCTCTCGCAGTCGGCGCGGAGCCATTCGATCCTGGCATGGGCCGCGTCATGAAGGAGTGGGTGCTCGTTCCGGAGACGCTCTCCGACGACTGGCTGCGCCTTGTCGAGCAGGCGATCGGCTAGGCGTTCTGGGTGAACCAGCAGCTTCGCTCCCCGTCGCGGTAGACGCACACGTTTCGCCCGCTCTCGAGGACGACCTCGAAGTAGCGCCGGTCGACCGGCTCCTCCGTCCACCAGCGATCGACGACGCGCCACTCCTCCCGCACGAGCGTCACTTGCTCGCGGTTCACGACTCGCGGCGCCCCACCCGGGCCCGACTCGACGAGCGCCGGCCTCGGCGCATTCAGTCGTCCCGCGGAACGACGAGCGCTCGCGCTTCCGGAACCCGCGACCACGGCGCCACCTCCACCACAGCGCACACCGACCCTGTCCCCGTGCTGGCTCGCACCTGCCGCAGGCCTTCACGCAGACGTCCGGCTGCCTCCTCCCCGGCCGGCTCCACGAGCGCGAGCTGCTGCCCCGTGTGCTCCGCGAGCTCGACCGACTCGAGGCGAAGCTCGAGAATCGGAGCCGGGAGCTCCGAGAGCTTCGGCCCGAGCGCAGCACGGAGGCGTCCGAGCTCGGCCGTAGCGTCGCGCAGCGTCGCCACGCGTCTCCACGAGCCTCCGTCGACGAGCCGGGCGGCCAGCGCGAGTTTTCGAAACGGCCGCCCGGCCCGTTCTGGGCGCGCGAGCAGGCGCTCGAGGAGGGAGCCGAGCGCCCGTCGCAGCGTGAGCTCGTTCGCAACTGCTTCCGGAAAGACGAGTACCTCGGCGAGCTCCGATGCGGGCCTGCGCCCTCGTACCATCGCCTTCCGACCTCCCTGGGAGAGTCGCCACGCCTTCCTTCCCTCCACCCCCAACCGCTCGGCGACCGCGCCACCAGGCAGCTGCGCGAGCTCGCCGAGCGAGCGCAGCCCGAGGCCCTCGAGCTCCGCGTAGCGGTCGGACGTCATGGGAAGCAGTGAGAGCGGCAGCGGTTGGAGGAATCCCTGCTCGTCCTTATCCGCCACGATCAGGATCTGACCCGCGCGCGCGACGCTTGCCGCAGCGAGAGCGGTGAACCGTCGCCCAGCGGCGCCGATGCGTGGATCCCAGGTGGAACCGACCGCGGCGAGCGCGCGCTCGAGCGCCGGTTGCACGCCTCCGTAGAGCCGTTCGACCCCACGCGTCTCGAAGACGACAGTGCCTTGCTCGATCGGGTCGACCGCGAAGCCCGCATCCTCGAGGCGGTGGAGCACTTCCTCCCATTCCCGTTCGACTGCAGCCGGATCGCGATCGACGAGGACGAGCGCCGGGCAGGTGGCGAGCGCCTCCCCCAGTCGCATCCCGGGTTTCACGCCGGCCTCCCCCGCTGCGCCGGTCACCGGGCCGAGCAGCGGCTCCTCCCCCGTCTCCGGTGCGAGCGCAGCGGGAACGAGGGCAAGCCGTGGACGCGAGCGCAATGCCGCTCTCAGCTCGAATCCGGGGATGAAGAGGCACGCGATCACAGGAACACATGTTCTATACGAACATACGTTCTCCTGTCAAGGCTCGGACGCGCTAACCTCGACGCCGTTGCCGCGAGCCCTGAGTCTTTACGGCTCGCGGAGGATCTCGTGTGTGCCGATCCGGCGCCAGATGATGTGCGGCTCGCCTTCGACGATCGAGTGGCCGTAGGAGAACGTCGCCCGGCCGTCGGGCGCCCAGGTCATCTCGTATGTGCCAGGCGCGCTTTGCACTCCCTTGACACGAAGGCCGCGCCGAAATCCTCGCCGAGCTCGAAGATCCTCGACGAACTTCACGAGCGCAACGCGAAACGCCTGCTGCCGCTCAATCGTCAAGTTCCCCCAATCACGCCGAAAGGACTCAGCAATATCACGCGTCGGCATCGAGCGGCTTCATGTTCGCGTCGAGGTATGCGAGGAACTCCTCGTCACTCTCGAAGCGAATGACGCGACCGGCAGCGATGTCCGCGTCGGCTTCCCGCTCCTTCTCCTGCCACTCGGGTGTCCAGAACCACGCCTGCGACGCGTCGATCATCTTCATCGGCCGAAGCAGAATCCCGTCCTCGACGATCTCGACCTCGACCGGGTCACCTTCCTCGAGTCGCGCCGCTTGGCGAACTGCGGACGGGAGCGTCACCTGCCCTTTTGCTCGTACCGTTGTGACGTGTCCCTTTCTGACAGTCTTACTTTCCACTTGTCGGACGATAGTGGCCGGTGACCATGTATGTCAAGCGTTGCGTTCGGCGCGGAAGCACTCGGTGACGTATGCGAGGCGGACGCCGTTCGGACTCGCGGTCGCGTCGTAGAGCGCTCCTACGGCCTCGAGGATCGGCGCACGGTCCGCAGGCCGAAGCTTTGCGCAGTAGCTCCGCGAGAGGACGAGGTCGAGGAGCCCGTCGCGGTCCAGCACCTGCTCGAACGAGAACCGGGCGCGCTCGACTTGGCCGAAGAGACCACTCGAATCGAGTACCGGGAAGACGTCGGTCTCTTGGACCGTCTCGTTCCCCATGATTGCGGAAAGGCGCGCCATCCAGGGGTCGCGATCGTCCCGTGAGTTCCACGCGAGCGCGAGGCGGCCGCCTGGTCGGAGCACGCGCGCGATCTCGGGCAAGGCGATGGCGTGATCGAACCAGTGGAAGGCCTGCGCGCACGTGACGACGTCGACTGAGCCATCAG
>JBOHBA010000092.1:0-2780 GCA_050698095.1 Gaiellaceae bacterium | reverse complement strand
TTGTAGTGGTCCAGGATGACCTCGCGATAGAGCTGGTCGAACTCGCTCATGGTCTACCCGAGGCTCTTCTTGGCCTTGTGGAGGCCCTCGACCAGCCTGTCGATCTCCTCCGGAACGGTGTACAGGTAGAAGCTGGCCCGGACCGTCGCATTGACGCCGAGCCGCGTCATCAGCGGCTGTGTGCAGTGGTGCCCACCGCGCACGGCGACGCCCTCCCAGTCGAGCACCTGCGCGACGTCGTGCGGATGGACGCCGTCGACGTTGAACGACACGATTCCGGCGCGACGGTCGGGCGGCGGCCCGTACACCGTCACCCAGTCGAGCTCGGCCAGGCGACCCATCGCGTACTCGACGAGCTCGTGCTCGTGCTGCTCGATCGCGTCGAGCCCGATCTCGGAGATGTAGTCGATCGCCGCTCCGAAGCCGAACGCCTCACCGATGGCGGGGGTTCCTGCCTCGAACTTGTACGGGAGCTCGTTCCAGGTCGTCTTCTCGAGCGAGACGGAGCGGATCATCTCGCCACCCAGGTTGAACGGTGACATCTCCTCGAGAAGCTCGCGACGGCCCCAGAGCCCGCCCACACCGCTCGGCCCGCAGAGCTTGTGTGACGAGAGCGCCAGGAAGTCGCAGCCCAGCGCCTGGACGTCGATGGGACGATGCGGCGCCGCCTGCGCGGCGTCGACGACCATGATCGCGCCCTGTGCGTGTGCCCAGGCCGCTAGAACCTCGACTGGATTGACGGTGCCGAGCGAGTTGGAGACGAGGTTGTTGGCGACGACCTTGACGTTGCCCTCGGCAGCGATCGCCTCGAGCGCGTCGAGCTGGAGCTCGCCTCGATCGTCGATCGGGATGTGCCGGAAGCTCGCGCCCGTGCGGTTCGCGATGTACTGCCACGGAACGAAGTTCGAGTGGTGCTCGAGCTCGGTGACGACCACGAGATCTCCCGGCCGGAGGTTGTCGAGACCCCATGCGTATGCGACGAGGTTCAAGGCCTCGGTGGCGCTGCGTGTGAAGACGAGCTCGCGCTCCGACGGTGCGTTGACGAACGCCGCGACCTTGCGTCGGGACGTCTCGTAGCCGGTCGTCGCCCGCTCCGCCAGGCGGTAGACACCCCGGTGGACGTTCGCATACGAGTGCTCGTAGAACTCACGCATCGCGTCGAGCACCTGGCGTGGCTTCTGAGTCGATGCCGCCGAGTCGAGGAATGCGACCGGCTTCCCGTTCACGAGCTCGTCGAATACCGCGAAGTCCGCCCGCAGGCGCTTCGCGTCGAGCCTCGGATGTGCTGTCACGGCCACGAGCGCATGGTACCCCTGGCCAGGGGGCTCACTCGACGTGGACGCGGCCGTTCGTGGCTGCGCGCTCTGCAGCTTCCCGAACATGCTGAGTCGTAACGAGTGCGCTTTCGAGGAGCTCGCAGACGCGAGCCATGCGGCTGCGCTCGGACACGGCTCTCAGAAGCTGGAGCTTGTCGTCGGGCGGAAGCTCGACGAGGCCGGCGAGAACGAACGAGAGCTGCTCCGAACCCGGATCGGGCACGTCGACATCGCTGCCCGTGAGATCCCGTAGGCGATCGAACAGGCCGACGGCTCGAGCGATGGACTCCGAATCGGCGGGGTCGTCCTCGTCCTCCACGGCCGACACCTCGCCCGTTTGGAAGCTGCGGCCGCTCGTGAGCTCGAGCAATCTGAACCGGCGACCACCCTCGACAAGGATGTCCATCCGCCCATCTGGCGCGCGAGCGAGCACCTCCGTCACACGCGCACGGGTGCCTATGTCGCGCAGCCCGTCGTCGTCGGCATAGACGAGCCCGAACTCACGGTCCGACTCGAGGCACTCTCCGATGAGCTCCCGGTAGCGCTCCTCGAAGATGTGCAACGGCACCCGCTCGGTCGGAAGCAGCACGAGAGGGAGCGGGAACAGACCGAGCTCGCTCACGGAGCCCTATTCCGAGCGGGCGAGGTCGAGCGCACACGAGTTGATGCAATAGCGCAATCCCGTCGGGTGCGGCCCGTCGTCGAACACATGCCCGAGGTGGCCGCCGCAGGACGCGCACATGACCTCGGTGCGACTCATCCCGTGGCTCGTGTCCGTCTCCGTGACGACGCTGTCGAGCGTCGCCGGCTCGAAGAAGCTCGGCCACCCGGTTCCCGACTCGAACTTCGTGTCCGACCGAAACAGCTCTGCACCGCAGCCGGCGCACCGGTAGATACCGGGAGCGTGCTCGTCCCAGTACGCGCCGGTGAACGCTCGCTCCGTGCCCTTTCGCCGAAGGATCTCGTACTGCTCGGGGGCGAGGCGCTCGCGCCACTCCTCCTCTGTGAGTTGCACCTTTGTCTCCATGGCCCGAGGGTACCGTCCCGGGGTCAGAGCACGACGAGCGACAGGGCGACGAACTGGGTCGCGGCCGCGGCGACGACGAGGAGATGGAAGACCTCGTGGAAGCCCAGCGTGGCCGGGAACGGATTCGGCCAAGTGGTCGCGTACGCGAGCGCCCCGATGCTGTACAGCGCGCCGCCCACGATCACGAGGACCGCCGCAGCGACACCGACCGTCGGGAAGAGCTGCGGGATCAGGATGACCCCGACCCACCCGACTCCGAGGTAGGCGACCGCGGAGAGCCAGCGCGGCGCCTCGATCCAGATCAGGTTCAGCGCGATGCCGAGCACTGCGCCGGCCCAGACGGTGACGAGACCGATGAGCCTGGCCGTCCCACTGAACGCGACGAGCGTGAACGCCGTGTACGTCCCGGCGATGAAGACGAAGATCATCGCGTGATC
>JBOHBA010000091.1:0-6368 GCA_050698095.1 Gaiellaceae bacterium | reverse complement strand
ACCCGTACGCTCGAGGAGCTTCCGAACGGCGGGGATCGGCCCGACGCCCATGACACGAGGGTCGACGCCGGCGGAAGCGCTGGCCACGAACGCCCCGAGCGGCTCGATCCCGAGCTCCTTCGCCTTCGCCTCGCTCGCGATCACGAGCGCCGCTGCGCCGTCGTTGATCCCGCTCGCATTACCAGCGGTGACGGTGCCTTCGGGCCGGAACGCGGGCTTCAGCCCGGCTAGCGCCTCAACAGTCGTTTGCGGACGAGGGTGCTCGTCCACAACGACCTCGCCGACCGGAACCAGCTCATCGGCGAAGCGCCCGGCTGAGCTCGCCTCGGCCCACCGCTGCTGCGACCGAAGCGCGAACGTGTCCTGATCCTCGCGCGACACCTGCCACCGCTCGGCGACGTTCTCGCCCGTCTCGCCCATCGACTCGAGGGGGAACATCTCCTCGTGGCGCGGGTTCGGAAACCGCCAGCCGAGGGTCGTGTCCCAGACGGTCTGGTTCCCCCGCGGGAACGCCGCCTCGGGCTTGGCCATGACGAGCGGCGCGCGGCTCATCGACTCGACGCCGCCGGCGATGGCCACGTCCACATCCCCGGCCATGACCGCGTGGCTGGCCGAGACGACCGCGGAAAGACCGGATGCGCACAAGCGGTTCAAGGTGACGCCCGGGACCATCTGCGGCAGCCCGGCGAGCAACGAAGCCATGCGTGCGACGTTGCGATTGTCCTCTCCGGCCTGGTTCGAGCAGCCGAAGTAGACGTCGTCGACCGCACCCGGATCGATCCCGGCATGCTCGACAGCGGCGGCAATCGCGACCGCAGCGAGATCGTCCGGCCGAACGTGCGCGAGGGCACCCCCATAGCGGCCGATCGGCGTTCGAACAGCGGAGAGGACCACGGCGCGCATGCCGTGGAGTGTAGGGGCGAGATATCTCGCCCTACGGGACGAAATCGATCTGCACCGGCGCCGGGAACGCCCCCAGCGCCTCGCCGCGGCGGAGGAGCTCCGTCACGGCCTTCCGGCCTTCGTCGCCGTAGTCCTGCGTGAGCTCGTTCACGTACATGGAGACGAACCGGTCCGCGACAGCCGCGTCGATCCCGCGACCGAACTGAAGCGCGTACTCGAGCGCCTCGGCCCGGTTGTCGAGCCCGCACTGGATGGCGTCGCGGAGCACCTCCGAGACATCGGCGAGCACGTCATCGCCCAGGTCGCGCCGAGCGACGTTCACCCCCAGCGGAAGCGGAAGCCCGGTTTCGAGCAGCCACCACTCGCCGAGGTCGAGCACCTTGACGAGGCCGAAGTCCTCGAACGTGAGCTGCCCTTCGTGGATGAGCAGACCGACATCCGCTCGCCCGGAAGCGACCTCGTCCGGGATGTCGTCGAACGCGAGCTCGCGATGCCGGAAGTCCCCGAGCGCGAGGCGAAGCGCGAGGTACGAGGTCGTCATCGTCCCGGGGACGACGATCTCGCGTTCGGCGAGCTCCGACCTCGTCAGCTCCTCTCGCGCCACGACGATCGGCCCATACCCGGAGCCGATGCTCGCACCGTGCGGAAGCAGAACGTAGTCCTCCTGCACGAACGGGTAGGCGGCGAGCGAGATCGCCGTCACCTCGAGCCGCGCCGCCCGCGCCCACTGGTTCAGCGTCTGGATGTCCGAGAGGACCTGCTCGAACTCGTGCCCACGCGTATCGACGATGTCCGTCGTCAGCGCCCAGTACATGAACGCGTCGTCTGGGTCCGGGCTGTGTCCGACACGGATCCGCACGAAGGCGCGGACGGTACACCGCGCCGTGGAGTCAGCGGTTGAAGAACCAGCGCTCCAGCAGCGGCAGAACTTCCTTGCGCGTGAACGGCTTCGCGTCGGCAGGGAGGCCATCCCGCTCGAGGACGCTCACGTCGTCCTCGAGTGCTTCGTTGGCGCGGTCGAGCGCGTCCTCGAGCTCGTAGCCCTCGAAGATCACGTCTTCCGGGCGCGGCGCGTCGGATTCACGAAGGTGCGGGTTGACCGCTCGTCCGACGACCCACACCGCTCCCTCGCGGCGCTCGATCCAGATCGCGATCCGCTCCTCGTCGCCGACGTCGTCGACGCCCGCGAGCGCGCGCTCGGCATACCGGCCTTCGCGTGTGCTTCGTCTCATATACCGGGATACAATCGTTTCTCGTGTCTTCGTTCAAGAATCTCTTCTCGTTCCTCTTCTCGCGAAGCTCCGCGGCGGAGCACGTCGCGAGATACGTCATCCGCGAGCACCAGGGCGGTCGGTCGCTCGACGAGATCCTGAAAGACAGGTACGTGCAGAACCGTCTCACGCCCGAGCAGCAGCGACGCCTGCTCGATCGACCGGAGATGATCGAGGCGATCTCCGGCGCTACGCTCGACGCCGCGAAGTCGGCGATAGCGACCTAGAGCGCCGATCCGACTCCTCGCTCGCGGGCACGGCGAAGCGCTTCCGCGCCGAGAGCGACATCCCAGGCGGCGAGCCCGTTCGACTTGAAGAGGACGATGTCGGCGTCGGATTGCCGGCCCGGGATCTCCCCGGAGACGACCTCGTGCAGCTCGTGCACCTCGAGCCAGTCGAGCACGCCTGCGGCGATGGGATCGATGAGATCCCCGGACTCGAGCCGCGCCTGCTCACGCCAGTCGCAGCACACGAAGCTCGCGCGCTCGAGCACGGTGTTGTCGAGCTCGCGCCTGCTGGCGACGTTCGCACCCGCCGCGATCACGAGCGCTCCTGGAGCAAGCCACTCGCCGCGCAGGACCGGGTCACGGGAGCTCGTGATGGTCACGACGATCTCCTGGGCGCCGGCATCGCGATGGCTCTCGCCCGGCTCCGCTCCCGTGCGCTCGCAGAAGGCGGCGAGTCGCTCGGGCGTCCGGCAGTAGGCGACAACGCGCTCGAGGGACGGCACGGCTGCGCGTACGCACTCGACTTGCGTGATCGCCTGATGTCCGCATCCGAGCACGCCCAGCGTGGTTGCGCCACGCCGGGCCAGATGCTTCGCGGCGACGCCGCTCGCTGCGCCGGTCCTGAGCTGTCCGAGCCGATCGGCCTCGATCACAGCGACAACCGCCGACGTCACCGAGTCGAAGAGACACACCACGAACGTCGCGCCCTCGGAGGTCGCGGCATAGAGCTTGCCGCCGGCCAACCCGAGCCCGCGGTCCGAGGCGGCCATGTCGGCGAGCGCGCCCTCGGGAAGACGAAGTCGGCGTCGAGGCGCGATCTCGACCTCGCCGGCCGCCATCCGGCGGAAGCAATCCTCGATCGCGTCTATGGCGCCAGCGGGATCGAGGAGAGACGAGACGTCGGACTCGGTCAGGTACAGGGGCACGGCCGCGAAGTGTATGAAGAGGCTCTACACGGCCGTAGACTCGTCCTTCGTTGAGCGGCGACTACCTCGACCAGCGGGTGACGGACTTCCTCGAGGAGCTCTCGTCCGGCGAGGGCGCTCCGGGAGGCGGATCTGCCGCTGCCCTCACGATCGCGTTCTCGGCGCGCCTCGTCGCGATGGTTGCTCGCTGCTCGGGCGAGTCGTGGAGGGATGCCTCGGGCGTCGCCGCGCAGGCCGCGGTCATCGCGGAGCGCGCCGCCGCGCTCGCACAGACGGACGCAACGGCCTGGGAAGCGGCGCTCACGGCTCTCCGGCAGGCCGAGGCGAGCACCGCGGACGACGAGCGCAAGGACTTCCAGCTCGAGCGGACGCTCGAGCGGGCGGCTGCGACGCCGCTCGAGATCGCCGAGCTGGGCGCCGATGCGGCCGCGCTCGCAGGTCTCGCCGCAGAGCGTGGAGCGGGCGAGTACCGGGCCGATGCCGCGGCGGCCGCCGCGCTGGCAGCCGGTGGCGCGCGCGCCGCGGCGCATCTCGTTCTCGTGAACCTCGGTGTTCGCGCAGACGACCCGCGGCTCGCACGAGCTCTCGCCAGCGATCAGGTCGCACACGACATCGCGGCTCGCCTGCTCGAGTCGGGACGCTGAGCACCGCCGGGTGAGCCGCCTCTCGACCCTCTCGGACGCGGACCTCGTCAGGCTCTGCCGCACGGGCGACTCCGATGCCTGGAGCGCTCTCGTCGAGCGCTACTCGCGGTACGTCTACGCGATCGCCGTACGCGGCTTCCGTCTCGGCGACGCGGACGCGGAGGACGTGTTCCAGGACGTCTTCACGCGCGCATTCATGCGCCTCGAGACGCTCCGCGACGACGCGGCGTTCCGGCCGTGGATCGCGCAGCTCACGCGCCGGCGCTGCCTCGACGCGGTCGCCGCCAGCGGGCGCGAGCAACCCGTCGAGGACGTCACACCCGCCGACGACGTCAGCAACGATCTCGCCGAGGTCGAGGAAGCGTTCGCGGTACGCGAGGCGCTGGCAGGTCTCTCGGAGGCCTGCCAGGACATCCTCGACCGCTTCTTCGCCCAGGACCAGAGCTATCGCACGATCTCGGACGAGCTCGAGATCCCGTCCGGGACGATTGCCAGCCGCATCGCCCGCTGCCTGCAGAAGCTCCGCACGGAGCTCGAAGGAAGAAACATGGCCGATGAAGGGTCTGGGGAGTAGATGACGCCGTCCCACGACGAAGTACGCCTGGGGGAGCTCCTCCGCATCCTGCGCCCCGCGCCCGAGGGGTGGGTGCGGGCCGCGCAGGAGCTGCCGTTCGCGCGTCGCTCGTTCGACGAGATCGTCGCCCGCGCCGAGGCCGACCTGGCTTTTCGCAGGGCGCTCATCGCCGACCTCGAGCACGCACTGGCCGCCGAAGGTTACGAGCCCGACCGCCGCATCCTCGACGAGCTGCGCGATCGGCTGACGGAGCACGAATAAGAGCTGAACGGGAGGGGACTCGGAACGGGAAGGGACTCGGCGACTCTGGCGTCGTAGAGTCCCGTCCCGTGCGGCACGTGACGGGTCACAGCGCGGATTCGGGTCAGTCGGCCCTGCCGGCCTGGAGTCTCCCGAAAGACGCAGTGGATAGCATCGCGCTGCCGGCTCAGTGGCCCGAGCTCATCACTCGCGAATGGGCGCTCGGGGGAGCGACCGGAAAAGGCGCGCGTGTCTGCATCCTCGACTCGGGCGTCGAAGCCGGGCATCCGCTGGTCGGCAAGCTCGAGAGCGCCGTGGTCATCTCGATCGGGGAGAACGACGAGCCCATCGCCGAGGAGGACGCCGAAGGCGACGTCTCGGGCCACGGCACCGCGTGCGCGGGCATTGTCCGAGCTCTTGCGCCCGAGTGCGGTATCTCGAGCGTCCGCGTTCTGGGCTCGAGCTTCACCGGCAGCGGCGCCGTCCTTCTCGCGGGCCTTCGCTACGCCGTCGAGCAGGGCTTCGACGTGATCAACATGAGCCTGTCGACGACGAAGAAACCGTTCGCGAGTGTGCTCCACGAGCTCGCAGACAGCGCGTACTTCAAGCGCACGGTTCTCGTCGCATCGGCCCACAACATGCCCGTGGAGAGCTACCCATGGCGGTTCTCGTCGGTGATCTCGGTCGGCAGCCACGAGGAGAACGACCCGATGGCGTTCTTCTACAACCCGAACCCTCCGGTGGAGTTCTTCGGCCGCGGCGTCAACGTCGAGGTCCCGTGGACGGGCGGGCGCTCGCTCAAGGTCTCGGGCAACAGCTTCGCGACGCCACATCTCAGCGCGATCTGCGCTTTGATCCTCTCGAAGCATCCCGAGCTGACGCCGTTTCAGCTCAAGAGCGTGCTCTACCTGACATCGACGAATGTGGGGGGTGGGACGTGACGGAGAAGCCCGACCTTCGAGCGGCCGTCGCCGCAGGGGTCGTCGGGTCGGAAGACTCGTTCAGGGCGCTGCTCGCCGCGATCGTCGAGGTCGCGCGCTCGATCTTCGGCGCCAGGGCGTCCTCGATCCTCCTTGTCGACGAAGAGACCGAGGAGCTCGTCTTCGAAGCCGTGGTCGGCGAGGGCGAGGACACGCTCCTCGGCACACGCTTTCCGGCCGGCAAGGGCATCGCCGGCTGGGTGCTCGCCACGCGAACGCCACTTGTCATCGACGACGTCCAGCAGGATCCTCGGTTCGCGAAGGACGTCGCGGAGGACACGGGGTACGTGCCGAGCGGCGTCATGGCAGCTCCCCTCCTGCACGATGAGCGAGCGCTCGGCGTGCTGTCGGTTCTCGACCGCCCCGAGCAATCGCTCTTCAGCCTCAAGGAGATGGAGCTCCTGGGCTTGTTCGCCAACCAGGCCTCGATCGCGGTCGACCTTCTCCTTCGGACACGGCGCGCCGAGCGTCTCCTGGACTCGGACCAGGGTGAGCTCGGAGTCGTTGCCCGGCTGGCGGCTGCCGTAGATGCGCTCGAGGATGAGAGGCGCGAGGCCGGACTGCGGCTGCTGCGCGACCTCTCGGTCACACTCGGCGCAAAGG
>JBOHBA010000090.1:0-5908 GCA_050698095.1 Gaiellaceae bacterium | reverse complement strand
AGCGAGCTCCGCGACCAGCGGCCCGAAGACAGGGCTCATGACGGCGTCCGCAAGGCGGGGCCAGGCGGCATCCATCACCGCTGCGCCGGGATCGTCCACCTTCCCGTCGAGCTCGCGATCGAGCCGGCTCGAGCCCGCGCTGCGCCAGCTGTCGAGAAGGGCGGCGGCCGCTTCCGCGCGAGCGCTCGGCGCCGACCCCGTGCGCAAGACGTCTCGAATCACCGGCCAGACGCGCACGACTCGGAGATCCTGAGTCGCGGCCTTGTTCATCGCCGCAGTCACCGTCACGAGGTTGTGCTTCTTCCGCTCGGCAACGGCAGCCGTCAGCAGGTCGTTGCGGTGCACTGAGCCGTACGCGAAGTTCGAGTCGGCCGCGCCGACGTCGGCTGCGGGCTTGTTGTTCCAGTTCAGGATCGTCCCCGAGGGTGGGTTGACTCCACGCGCATGACCCGCGAACGGCAGGAATCCGCGCCAGTCGAAGTCGCCGGTGCCGAGCGTGGGGAGCGCAGGATCGGTCCCCGGCGCCCGCAACGGCAAGCGGCCGCTCGAGAAGAACGCGATGTCCCGGTCGTCGGCGTAGAACCAGTTGAAGCTGAACTCGACCGCGCCCATCGTCTTCAGGAACGACTGCGCCGATGTCACCACCTGCGTGTTGAGCTCGTAGAACGCACGCGTGCTCAGCAGCTCGCGACCGCGCGTCGAGCGCTGGGCGGAGACGGCGACCCGCTTGCCGCCCACGGTGGCGTAGCCGACCACAGGGCCGTGCGACGTCTCGTAGTACGCGACCGGCTGATCCGGAGAACCTTGGGCCTTCAGCGTTCCGACGAAGAACCGCCGCATCGGCTCGCACTGACCCCGATACAGGTAGTGGCGATCGTCGTCGCAGAGCGTCTCGACGAACAGATCGAGGTTGTCCGCCTGAGACGACGTCGCGCTCCAGGCGAAATCAGGCCCGCGCCCGATGAGTACCAACGGGACGCCTGGAAAAACCGCTCCGCGCACCGCGAATCCCGCTCCCGAGAGCTCCATCTCCGCGAAGAACTCCGGGAAGAAGTACCCGACCTGGGGTCCCGCGACGAAGAGCGGGTGTCCGGTCTCCGAGCGCCTGGCGCCGACGAGGAGCGCGTTCGAAGCAGCCGCGGGCGCCTCGAAAGGCGCCCCGGTGAAGCTCCCGCGGTCGAGCACTGCGCTTCCGGGCGAGCTCTCGGACGGAAGCTGGTACGGGAACCGGCCCGGAAGGCTCACGGGCGCATCGGCGTCGTTGGCCGAGCGCAGGTCCGCGAACGCGCGACGCGCATCCGCCGCGCCGAGGCGCTCCTCGAGCGCGTCGAGGAACATCGCGTTCTGCGCCTCCTGGCCGCCGTTCGTCCCGAATCGCGCCGCGATCAGGGCGGCCGAGGCGACGACGTCGTTGGGCGTGAAAGGCGCTGCCGGTATGCCCTTCGACCGGTAGTAGCCGTTGATCCCGGCGGCATAGGCGTTGATCAGCGTCAGCACTTTTTGCCCGATGGCGCCCTGCGAGCGGACGGCGTCGAGCTGGTTCGCGAGAAACGCCTCTGCCTCCGCACTCGGAACGAAGCTTTTTCCGGACAGCGCGAGCGCAAGCGGATCGAGGCCCGGCACGTCGAGTGCCGAGACGCGCGCGGGTCCTCTGATGAGCTGCAGCAGCAGCCCTCGGTCGGCGGCCGTGACCCACCCCGAGCCGTAGGCGACGTCGGACTCCGTCTTCCCTGTCACGTGCGCCACGCCGAAACGATCGCGAACGATGGTGAGACCCGGACGCGGGCGCTCGCGCTTCACCACTTCGCCGGGAGCGAGGCCGAGCCGCGCAGGCTTGAAGAAGCGCCGGAGATCGCGAGCGGTGACGCCGCCGAAGCGCGGGGTCAAGGCGTCGTAGAGCTTCGCCTGGTCGGTCGTGTTGCGGTCGAACGTGAGGCTGCCGTTCTCGCCAGGTGGAAGGATCGACCAGGCCGCCGCTGCGTAGTCTTGAGTGGGCGCCGCCTCGAGCGGCGCAAGGACGAGGGCCAGCGCAGCGACGACGGTCGCGACGAGGGCGGCTGCAGCCCGGAGCACGCGCGGCAGCGTACATGACGGTGTCTGACACCCGCCAGCGAAAGATCGCTCAACCATGCGGGTTTGGCCGGACAGGGTGTCAGACACCGGCCGGAAGTACAGTCCTGCGTGGTGGAGGCTCTGCTCGCGTTCGCCGCAGCGCTCGTCACGCTGCGCCTCTCGGGCGATCTCCTGCGGCGCTTCCGTTCTCACCGTGCGCCCGAGCTCCTCGCCTGGGCGGCGGGACTCGCCGCGTACTCGGTCGCCGCCGGCGCCATTGCCTGGGGCGCGGCGGCGGGATGGAGCGAGGCGACGTTTCGCGTCTACTACCTCGGCGGCGGACTGCTCACCGCGGCGCTTCTCGGAGCTGGATCGCTCCTGCTGGTGGGCCGTAGGTCGACTGCGCCCGTCGTCTTCGTCTTCGTCGGGGTCGCGATCGGAGTCATGCTCGCCGTCCCGCTCCAGGTCGACGTCTCCGGAACCGGGATTCCGGAGGCCCAGGACGTCCTCGAGCTCTGGCCGGCGCGTGTCCTCGCTATCGCCGCGAACTCGCTCGGGACGCTCGCGGTCGTCGCCGTCGCTCTCGCGACGGTTCGCACCCGCCCGCTCGGAAACGCTCTGATCCTCGCCGGTGTCGGAGTCGCGGCAGTCGGCAGCGGCTTCGCCGGGCTCGGCGTCGGAGCGCTGGCGCCCGTGATCGCAGCGGCCGCCGTGCTGCTCTATCTAGGGTTCGTCGCTCCCGTCAGACGCACGCCGTTCGCGCAGCCAGACCGCGACGAGGACCGCAACGACGGCGAGCGCGAGGAGGGCCTCGACGACCGCCCCGGCCACACCACCGTGCGCGACTAGCCTCGCGAGAGCAGCCATAGGCCTCCGACCGTATATAGCACCATCAGCGCGAGCAACGGGTACTGAGAGCGGAGCACTGCACGTCGATCGCCGAGGGTCGCAACTGCGCGGTCGTGGGCGATCGCCAGTCCGGCGACGTGCCCCACGGCGAGGGCTGCAACCTGGACATACCAGACCGTCTCGGGTGAGACGATCGTCAGATTCGGCGCGAAGTCGGCCGTCCCGAGCAGATCCCAGCCCTTGCCGAAGGGGTCGGACACGAGCTGGACGATGAACTGGCCCTGGATCATGAAGAGCGAGAAGTAGTGCGCCGCCAGGTAGGCCGCGGCTATCGGGACGAGCGAGAGCACGAAGTCGGGGACTAGCGATCGGTCGGCCCGACCCAGATCGCGTGCCACCGACACCGCCAGGAGATACGTGAGAGCGACCGCGCACACGAACGCGGCGAGCCCCGCCACGTTCACGAGCGTGATCGCGAGATCCACGACGCGAGGCGAGGACCCGGCAAGATCGGTCCGGATGTTGCCGATGAGGTTCTGCCAGTCGCTCGTCCGGGCAAACCCGTCGAAGCTCGTGGAGCCGAGCATGACGGCGATGAGAACGAGCGTTCCGCGCACGTGCTCGGCTCCGCCCAGTCCGGCGAACGGCGAGCGAACGACGACCCGCCCGTCCCGAGCAGCGAACGGCGCGATGCGGGAGAGGAGGCCGAACGCCACCGCGAAGGCCTCGCCGTGGCGCGTCCACGCGTCCCGTCCGTAGACGGCCATGCCCGCGAGCGCCCAGTACGAGTAGAGGGCGATCGCGATTCCAAGGGTGCGCGGAAAGGCGGGACGCGGGTGGGCGAGCTCGAGCGCGACGAAGGCGAAGAGCGCGCCTGCGGCCGGATACCTCCCCCACCGCCCTGACCACTCGAGAACGGGACGCGCCTCCCGCCCTCCCCACTCGAGAACCCACACCGCCGCGTCCGCGATCGCGCGCCAGGGGCTGAGGACGCTCCATACGTTCCCGAGCGTCACCGAGAGGAGCGGGAGCCCGAGCCAGAAGATGACGTAGACGAACGTCGGGGCGAAGTTCAGAAGCTCGATCGTCGTCCCGAAGAGCGCCGTGGCGAGCGTCAGGACGAGGAGCCCGGCCGATATCGCCTGGAGCACGATCCGCAACGCACGCGACAGCAGGAGCGCACTCAGCGCCCGCGGGAGGAGCCTCCCGCCGGCGTGCAACTCCAGCAGCGGCCGCCGCCAGAGCGCGCCGAGGAGGATGAACGAGACCACGAGGACGATCGCCGCGGTCGTGAAGAAGAACGACTCTGGAACCGGGAGGTCGCGAACCCCGCCGATCCCGTGGGCGAGCGGGATCACGGCTCGATGGTCAGATCCGCGATCTGGATCCCGCGATCCTCGAGCTCGACCTCGAATCGCCCAGGAATGACTGCGCTGAACTCCACGACTGCGCGCTCTCCGGGCGCAACGTCACTCGTTTTGTCGTATCCGTGGACGTGGACCTCGTCGACCACATCCGACTCGACATAGATCGATACCAGGTCATCTTTGTCGACCGTGACACGCTTGATCCCGCCGACCGGCACGCCGTCAACGACCTCGATTTCGACGATCGTCTTGTGCACGACGAGCGTCGGCGTCGTCTGCGGCGTCGTGGTGTCGTAGATGTCGGTCGTCGTCCCCGATGGTTCGCTACCGCTTCCACAGGACGCAAGCGCGAAGCCTCCCGCCGAAAGCGCGATCGCTGCGTTGAGAGCGAATGTGAGCCGGCGCACGCGCACCGGCTCAGCCTAGATGCTTGACCGGAAATTGCCGCGCAGCCGGGGGCGGTCAAGCCGGACCTCCCGCTGCGTCAGGACGAGAGCTCGCTCAGCGCGGCTCGGGCGACAGGCGCCTGGAGCACGTCGAAGTGCGGGTTCGACCGGAGAGCGTCCGACAGAAGCCTGCGGGCCTCGGCATCGCGGCCTAGCGCGCTCGCGATCATCCCGGCGTGGTAGTAGAGCCGGGAGTCGCGCGTCCCGACCGCGAGCGCCCGTTCGCTGAGCCGACGCGCCTCCTCCAGCCTGCCGCTGCGGTAGAGCGCCCACGCGGCGGCGTCGTAGCCGTAGACGTCCTTTCGCACCCGAAGCTCTCGGAGCGCCAGCCGCGTCGCCACGCCCGGGCGCAGGTCGTGATCGGCGTAGAACACGGCCAGCTGGCGGTTGTAGACCTGGCGGTTGATCTCGGCGAGCTTCCCGATGAGCTCGACCGTCCGATACTGCTCGCGGGCGGCTCTCTCCTCGCCGACCGTCGCGTAGACGTCGCCGAGCGCCGCCAGCAGATCGGGCTGCGGAACGATCGCCGTCGCCCTCCGATACAGGTCGATCGCCACTCGGTAGTCGCCCTGTGCCGCCCTCGCCTTCGCGAGCCCGCCGAGTGCGAGTGGGTAGCCCTCGAAGAGGTCGAGCGCGGCGCGGTAATGCGACGCCGCCAGGTCGATCCGACCTGCCCTGAAGGAAAGCTCGCCGATCTGGTACGCGTACCACGCGAGGCTCTCGCCGTAATCGCCCGACTCTTGCGCGAGTCGCGCGGCTCGGTCCATGAGGGCGAGCGCCTGGTCGGTGTCGCCGCGAAGATCGGCGAGGAACGCGAGACGGCTGTACGCGCCCGGAGCCGCGCTGTACGCGAGGAGCCGGTTGTACGCGGCGCGCGCTCGACCGTAGTTCCCGAGCGCGAGGTGAGCGTCCCCGAGAGTCGCGAGCGCCTGCAGCGCACGTGGATCGTCGACGATCGGCCGCGCAAGCGCGAGAGCGCCGCCGAAGTCGTGCAGCGAGAAGAGAACCGTAGAGAGGGATGCCGCAGCCTGGACGTACTTCGGGTTCGTCCGAAGGGCCCGTCGAAGCGCGGCTTCCGCACGCACGTAGTAGCCGACGTCGCTCGTCTCACGCGCCTTTCGGGCGAAGGCCTGGCCGAGGTAGGTCAGCTCGATGTACGCGCCCGCATTCCCCGCCGCACGCTTCGACCAGAAC
>JBOHBA010000089.1:0-4707 GCA_050698095.1 Gaiellaceae bacterium | reverse complement strand
GGCGACTGGATCGACGTACGGTCGCCCTACGACGGCTCTTCGGTGGGCCGCGTCGCGAAGGCAGGCGCGACCGAGACACGCCAAGCACTCGATGCGGCCGAGGCCGCGATGCGAGAGCCGATCCCCGCGTACGAGCGAGCGGCGATCCTCGATCGGGTAGCCGCGCTGCTCGCAGATCGAGCCGACGACGCAGCGCGAACGATCTCGGCCGAGGCCGGGAAGCCGTTGAAGGCAGCACGCGTCGAGGCGGCACGCGCGGTCTCGACGTACACCATGGCCGCGGTCGAGGCCCGCAAGCTCGTCGGCACCGCCGTCCCGATGGACGCCTCACAGGCCGGAGTCGGAAAGCTCGCGCTCACGCTCCGAACCCCGATCGGCATCGTCGGAGCGATCTCGCCGTTCAACTTCCCGCTGAACCTCGTCGCCCACAAGATCGCCCCCGCTCTCGCCGCCGGCTGTGCCGTCGTCTTGAAGCCTGCTTCGCAGACCCCGCTCTCGGCGCTGTTTCTCGCCGAGCTCGAGACGGACGCGGGACTCCCGCCCGGCTGGCTGAACGTCGTGTGCGGCCCGGCCGGCGAGATCGGCGATGTGCTCGTCGAGGACGACCGCGTGAAGCTCATCACGTTCACGGGCTCCAGCCCTGTCGGCTGGAAGCTCCGCGAGCGTGCACCACGCAAGCGGGTCAACCTCGAGCTGGGCAACGCGACACCCGTCATCGTCGCCGCCGACGCCGACCTGGACGACGCGGCGGCTCGACTGGCCGCGAACGCCTTCTCGTTCGCCGGGCAGAGCTGCATCTCGGTGCAGCGGATCTACGTCGAACGCGACTCGTATGACGCGTTCCTCGAGCGCTTCCTCCCGCGCGTGGAGGCGCTTCGAGTCGGCGACCCAGGAGACGAAGACACCGATGTCGGCCCCCTGATCGCTCAGTCGGAGCGCGAGCGTGTGCTCTCGTGGATCGAAGACGCGAAGAACCGTGGGGCACGTGTTCTCACGGGCGGCGAGCTCGACGGGGAGCTGCTTCGCCCCACGGTGATCGCCGACGCGCCGCTCGACGCGAAGGTGTCGTGCGACGAGGTTTTCGGTCCGCTTTGCACCGTCACCCCGTACGACACGCTCGACGAGGCGATCGAGCTCGCCAACGGAACGCGCTACGGACTGCAGGCAGGTGTGTTCACGAGCGACGTGAAGGCGGCCCTCCGAGTCGCGGGGGAGCTCGACTTCGGCGGCGTGACCGTGAACGAAGCGCCGACGTTCCGTGCCGACCAGATGCCGTATGGGGGCGTGAAGGACTCCGGAAACACCCGCGAAGGACCCGCCTACGCGATCCGTGAGATGACCGAGGAACGGCTCGTCGTCGTCCAGCTGTAGTGGTTGCTCCCGAAAGTACACACCTGCTTCGCGCGGCTGCAAACGCTTCGCATGCCGTTGTCCTCAGTCGGCCCCATACCTATGGGTATGGGGCCTCCCTGCGTCCTAGGCCTGCTCGGTTTTCGCCGGCGAATCAGGCGCGGACTTCCAGGAGAGACCACTAGCATCCATTCCGAGATGCCGGAGGCTCACAGCACACGGAAACGGGTCGCGCCAGGCGCCGCCGGGGCCCGGTACGTCGTACCGCCGCCTCGAGAGCTCAAGCGCGAGCGCAAGGCCCTGCTCGAGGTGCGAGAAGAACGTCTCCGAGACCTCGGTGGGCTCGCTCTCGAGATGTACAAGCGGGACCGCTTCAGCGCGGCTCTCGTCGTCGAGCGGTGCGCCGAGCTCGTCGCGATCGAGGTTCGCGTCCAGGAGATCGACGCCCTGCTCGACGGAACTGCGCTGCTCCGTCGTGGCGGCGGTGGCGCCGTATGCGTGTGCGGCGCGCCATTGCTCCTGGGGGCTCAGTTCTGTGCCACCTGCGGGCGGCCCGTCGGCGACGACTCGGCCCTCGGGGCGTCGTCGTCGCGTAGCGGCGAGTGACCGTCTGCTCTCGCTGTGGGGAGCCGGCGGGTCGGGGGCAGGAGTACTGTCTCGGGTGCGGCCTCCGTCTGTCTTCGAGCAGCGCGCGTCGCGCCCCGACCGGCTCAGGCTGGGTGGTGCGGATCGCCGTCGCCGGGGTCGTCGCACTGGCGGGAGCCGCCGCCGCGGTCGCTTTGGCCAGCGGGTCCCCAAGCAACGCAGAGGTCGTCACCGCGACCGGCGGGTTCGCGACGCTGCCCACGTCGAGCACGCTTCCGTCGTCCGAAGGCGCGGGACCGTCGGGGATCTCCGCGTGGCCAGCGGGAGAAGACGGGTGGACGGTCGCGCTCGCCTCATTGCCACAGACGGGCGGACGGCGCATCGCACTCGACCGCGCGCTCGCGGCCCGTGAGCGGGGACTCTCGCAGGTCGGCGTTCTCGACTCGTCCCGGTACGCGAGCCTCCACCCCGGCTACTGGATCGTCTTTGCCGGCGTCTACTCGTCCGAAGCCGAGGCGACAAGCGCGCTCGAGGAGGCGCGAAGGTTCGCGCGAACCGCGGCCGTCCGGCGAGTCGTCTCCTGACGAGAACGTTTCCCGGACAGACGACTTACGCCCCTGACTTTGTAACAGTCGCGAGAAGGCGCTACACTGCTCCGTGCGACATACGCGCTTCGCCTCTTTTTCGCCCGGTTAGAGGGATCCCAGGAGAATTTGGCAGATCCGTTGGACGATCACATCGCACAGCTACGCTCGTGTATGTATCAATACTCGCGAGCGATTTACCGCTCGATCAAGGATCTGATCGACCCCTACGCGAGCAACGGCGCACGCCTCGAGTATCGCCGGGCAGTCCTTCTCGAGTGCGAGCAGACCATGACTCGCCTCGCTGAGGATCCTCACTACTTCGCGCGGCCCGACCGCGCGCTGTTCGCCGACATCAGGCGCTACTTCCCGATCACCGCGCAGGCTCAGGTCGCGTGGACCGTACGGGAAGGAGTCGGCGCCGCCACCTCGTTCATCGAGCACCAGATCGACGCCGGCCTCCTCGACGGAGGAGTCGCGCGCTGTCATGCGACGACACGGAAGGGCAAGGCGTGCCAGCGCACGCCGCTCCCCGGGCGGGACTACTGCCCGTCGCACCAGCATCTCGAGCACTCGGCCACGGTCGCGGCGTAGACCGCTCCACCGCGTGAGGACGCGAGCGGAGTGGCCGCGGCGTGGTCGCTTGCGGCATTTCGCATGGCGCCGGAAGTCGTTCGCGCCGGCGAGGTAGTCGAGCGGTAAGCTCGCAGCCGCATGTCACACGACGCCGACAAGCTCATCCGACAGCTCTCGCTCGTCGCGTTTCTCATGGCAGAGCGGCGGCTGCTGACCGCACGAGACGTGAAGTCGAACGTCGAGGGCTACAGCGAGATGTCGGACGAGGCGTTCGCGCGACGGTTCTACTCCGATCGGGCCGAGCTGTCCGGTCTCGGCGTTCCGCTCCTCTCTCAGCGCGACGAGTTCACAGGAGAGGAGCTCTACACGCTTCGTTCCGAGCACTACTTCCTCGACCGGCTGGAGCTGGACGACGACGAGCTTGCTGCGCTCCAGACGGCGCTCTACTACCTCGAGGGGAAGTTCGCGTACGCGGAGCCGCTTCGTCTTGCGCTGCAGAATCTCGCTCTCGGCCGCTCGGGGTTCCCGGAGCCGACCACGGAGACCGCCGAGCGAGTTCGCGTCAGCGCTCCGGACTATTCACCCGAGCTCGCCGGTCGCCTGTCGAAGCTCGAGTCGGCGATCTCGAAGCAGCGGACGGTTCGATTTGGGTACTGGAGCCCTCGCCGCACTCGCTCCGGGGAGCGCACGATCAATCCATACGCGCTTCGCCTCGACGACGGGAACTGGTACGTCGTCGGGCACGACCTGAGCCGACGTCTGGAGCGAACGTTCAAGGTCTCGCGAATCCAGGGTGACATCCGGTTCGCCACCCGTCGCGAGCGCGATTTTCGGACTCCCGCCGACTTCGATGTCGAGAAGCACCGGATCCCACGGCCGTGGCAGATCGGCGAGACCGTCGGGACGGCCCGGATCGCCGTCTCGGACGACACTGCCTGGTGGATCGCGCGCACGCTCCCGGACGCCGGCGTCGTCGAGGACGGGGTCTTCGAGACCGAGTATGCGAACGCCGATCTACTCGCGGGCTGGGTCCTCCGCCAGAACGGCCGGGCTGCACCACTCGAGTCGGACGAGCTCGTGCACGCAGTCGTCACGGGTCTGACGCGCCTAGCGGAGACGCATGACGGACCGCCGCCCGCCGCTGCGGGACCCAAGCGGTCAAAGACTCCCCACGCACTGCCCGAGAGGCCCCTCGGCCCGGTCGCTCCAGAGCGGTTCGGACTTCTCCAAGCGCTGCTCGCGCAGCTCCTCGCAGCGTGCGGCGACGAACGGGGCGCCGTGCTCGATGCCGGCGAGCTGGCGGCGCGTTTCTCGATCCCGATCGAGGAGCTGCAAGCCCATCTCTCGCTCCTCAACCTCGTCAATTTCGGCGGTGGCTGCTACGCCGTCTACGCGATGCACGAAGGTGACGTCGTTCGAGTCGACAAGGAGCTCTACGGCGATGTGTTCAGGCGTCCACCGAAGCTCACGCCGCTCGAGGCCCGCGCCATCCGGCTGGCGATCGAGTACGTGGGCCCGACCATCGCGGCCGACGCCCACTCGCCGCTCAAACGCGTCCGCAAGAAGCTCGAGGAGACCTTCGGCCGTTTCGACCTCGCAGGAACCCCGGAAC
>JBOHBA010000088.1:0-11764 GCA_050698095.1 Gaiellaceae bacterium | reverse complement strand
CCGGCCTGCTCGGATTGCTCGAGCAAGACCCGGATGTCCTCAAAGCCGAGGATGTTTTCGATGTCGACTTGAGTCACGCGGGGGGAACGAACGAAAGGCGGTAGGTGACACTCTCTCGCGTCCGGCGCCCCATGTCTAGGGGGTAAACGAGAAAATCCCTCGGCTTGATGACCTCGACTCGCGAATGCACGAGAAGCGGCGTTATGTCAAGTTGAGCTTCGAGAGCCTTTTCAGAACGTCGCGTCCCTCACCCCACCCACGATCGCGAGAAGGACGAGCGCGGCGACGACGAGCCGATAGACGACAAAGACACCGTACGTGTTGGTGCGCACGAAGCCGAGCAGCCAGTCGATCGCGAGCAAGCCGCTGCCGAGCGCGGCGAGGGTTCCGACGACGAAAGGTCCCTGCCAGCCGCTCGGAAGGTCGCCGAGAAGGACGTCCCCCACTCCCTTGAGCGCCACCGCGCCGAGCACCGTCGGAAGCAGCAGCAAGAAGGAGAAGCGCGCCGCGCCGTCGCGATCGAGCTTCATGAAGCGTCCCGCGGTGATCGTGATGCCGGAGCGCGAGACACCGGGCGCCAGCGCAAGCGCCTGGGCGAAGCCCATCACGACGGCCTGTCGCAGGCCCAGTTCGCCCATCGCCCTGCTCTGCGGCGAGCGGTCGGCCCAGAACAGGAGCAAGGCGCCGCCGGCGAGGAGAATGAGGATCTGCCACGGCTCGCCCAAGTTGTCCGCGATCAGGTTCTCGCCCAGGAGACCGACAACACCCGCGGGAATCGTGGCGACGAGCACGAACCAGGCGATCCGCTCGTCGGCGGACTCGATGCGCCGGCGCCCGACGGAGCCGAGCCACGCACGGACGAGCCGGACGACGTCTCCCCAGAAGTACGCTCCGACCGCGACGAGCGTCCCGAGATGGAGCGAGACGTCGAACGTCTGGTTGAAGCGATCGTTTTCCTTCAGATAGGTCCAGTCCGCGCTCCAGGGGACGAGAATGAGGTGGCCGGACGACGAGATCGGTAGGAGCTCGGTGAGGCCCTGCACAACGCCCAACACGAACGCCTGCCCGTCCCCGAGCGCCGCCGGGTCGTCTCCGACTCCGAGCAGCGTCAGGAGCGCGGCAAGCCCGAGCGTCGCCCCCGCGACGCTGTACACGACGGAGCGGCGCACGCCGAGATCCTACGTTCAACCTCGGCCAGGGCCACCCGGAAGAAATCGAGCGCAAATTGCGGCAAACCGGTGAACGACGGCCTTGACCACTCCGGCCGCGTCCAATAGCTTCCCCGATGCACCGAGCACGGAGCGCGATTAGGTCGAAGCGCAGCTCGTAGGCTCTACGCGGAAGCGGACGGTCAGCGGGCTGAGTGGACGAAAGCGCCACCGGCTCGGTGAATTTTTTTTGGGTGGGTTCAGGTCCTGGTGGGGGTTGGGTCTTGCTAGTTGCACGCAGATTCGTGCAACGAACGAGACCTGACTCGTGCGGTTAGGATCGCGCCGGATGCACCTTCGAGCTCCGAGCATCGACCAGGGCGTGCGCGCGTTCGTCTGGTCCGTCGTGTTCTTTCTCTACATGTGGCTCGGCACCCTGGCCATCGACGTCCAGGGAGGCATTGCGTTCGTGGTCTCCCTCGTCGCGGCAGCGGCCATCTTCCTGTTCGTCAGGACGCGCGGCCAACGCTAGAGCGCCACCACGCGCGGAAGCTCAGGCGGCGGTATCGACGTTCTGCTCGCTGAGGGCAGCGAGGAGCCGGTCGGCAAAATCGCGGCCGAGCGCGGCCTCGAGACGAGCGAGGGCCGGCGGTCTGGTCACCTCTTGCTTTCCGGTGATCGCGCTGACATCGGCGAGGAGACGCCTCGAACCGGCGGGCGCCACGGTGGAAAGAACGGCGGCACTCATGCGACGACCATCGGTCGTCGATTCCACGGGGCCGATCCCTGGCGGGAGTGAACGCCCCGCGCCGCCCGTTTTCTCAAATCTCGAGATCGAGTCTCCTCTCGTCGAAATGGGCGGAGTCGAGCTCCGCTCGGAAATCGTCGAGGGCATGGAGCGCGTCGAGCCCGAATACGTGAGGCACGACACCGACGTGCGCGTCGTTGCAGAATGGGACGTCGACGTGTTCTCTCGTCACGAGATTGACGGATACCGACGAGCACGCGGGGCACTGGACGGCGACACCGAATGCCCGCCCTCCTGGAGCGATCACCGCGAACGCGGACGGGGTTACCGGGCGCGCACGTCCTTCGAGGAAGCAGAAGAAGCTCCAGGGCCACTCCCCCGCTCGGATGCGGCCGACCGAGAGATCGACCAGCTCCGTGGCGACCGGGTCGTCGTGCGCGGTCATGAGGTTCCTGAACGTACGGTCGATCGTCGTGCCCAGATGCGCCCAGTCGAGGTCGTCGTGCGCGATGAGGCCGGCGTGCTCGCCGCCACACCAGCACGCGAAGCGGATGCGATAGACCGCCGGATGCGCGGCCCCCGGAAGGCGCTCGAGCGTGCGGAACGCGGATAGCGGCACCTTCGCCTCGCGGCGGCTCGGACACGAGAACGAGTAGGTGCTCGTCAGCGGGTCGTACATGGTCTCGTTGTAATCGGCGGATCGGACGACGCGCTCAATGGATCAGTACGCGATCAGCGAGTGCACGTCGTAGCCGGCGAGCCGGTCGCGCCCGTTGAGGAACGTCAGCTCGATCACGAACTCGATGCCGACGACGACGCCCCCGAGGCCCTCGACGAGCTCGACCTTCGCCCTCGCAGTCCCTCCCGTCGCGAGCACGTCGTCGAGCACCACCACCCGCGACCCGGCGGGAACCGCGTCACGGTGCACCTGGAGGCTGTCCGAGCCGTACTCGAGCGCGTAGAACGCCTCGACGGTCTCCCGTGGGAGCTTGCCGGGCTTGCGCGCGGCGATGAAGCCCGCCCCGAGCGCGTAGGCGAGCGCCGAGCCGAAGATGAACCCGCGCGCCTCTGCGCCCAGAATGAGATCCGGCTCACGCGGACGGGCCCAGTCGGAGAGCCGCCGGATCGTCTCCGAGAAGTACTCCGGGTCGGCGATCAGGGGCATCAGATCCTTGAAGACGATTCCCGCGGTCGGGAAGTCCGGGACGTCCCTGATTCGGTCGCGGAGATCGAGCTCGGGCTCGGGCGTCACAAGGTGCGCTCGACGGTCGTGCGCAGATCGCGCAGGAAGAGGAGATGGGTGAGCTCCTGGGCGACCCGGGAGAGCACCTCGAGGTCGTCGAGAGCGTTCTTGCGACGCTCGGCGTTTCGCGAGCGCAGGCCCGGGGCGACGAGCTGCTCGACAAGCGCCGCCTGCCTCCCGGCCGCTGTGAGGAAGGTCCGCAGATGACGTGCGTCCACTCCGAAGCGCGCGAGCCGCGCGCAGGCGGCCGCGATGTCGGCCTCGCTCTCGCCGTATAGTCGCTCGCCCGCCTCGCTCCGAGAGACGATGAGCCCGTACTCCTCGAGCTGGCGTGCGAAGTCGAGCGCGACGGACGCGCGGTCGCAGAGCTCGGCCTCGTCGATCTCGTCCTCGCGCTCGGCGATCCCGACCGCACGCCGTCTCGTTCGCTCCGCCGACGCGCCGGGCCCGGCGAGCTCCTCGCGGATTACTCGAAGCGGCAGGAACTCGTCCCGCTGGAGGCGGAGGATCGTCGTCAGGCGCTCGATGTCGTCGGGCGCAAAGAGCCGGTAGCCACCGCGCGTTCGCTTAGGCGCGATGAGACCCTGGTCCTCGAGGTAGCGGATCTTCGAGACGGAGACGTCGGGGAACTGCTCGCGGAGCTCCTCGCACACCGAGCCGATGGTCCGGAGGCGAGGCTCGGCGCCGCCCTTCTCCGGTCGTGTCGCCACGGTGGTCATCGCTGGAGGAAGGTCAGCCGGTACTTCCCGATCTGGACCTCGTCGTCGTCCTCCAGCACAGTCGACTCGATGCGCTTGCGATTGACGTACGTGCCGTTGAGGCTGCCGAGGTCGCGGATCGAGAACGTGTCACTCTCGCGCAGAAGCTCGGCGTGCCGTCGCGACACGGTGACGTCGTCGAGGAACACGTCGCACTCGGGGGAGCGCCCGATCAACGTCCTCCCCTCGCCGGGTTGGAAGGACTGACCTGCCATGCCGCCGCCGGTGCGCACGACGAGAGCCGGGCCGGTGATGCCGAGCGCGGCGAGGAGGTCGACCTCCTCGCCCTCGTCGTCGATGTCGAAGCTCATCGTGGTCTCCGATCCCGTCTCGGCCGCGAGGAGCGCGCCGCAGCGCGCGCAGTAGTTCGAGGCCTCCGGGTTCTGGAAGCCGCACTCCGGGCAGTAGACGTGGCTCATGGGCCAGCCTCTGGCCCAGCCGACAGGCGAGCGTTGCTCACGGGTCGTCCGTCGGAGCCGCCTTCGCGGTGAGGATCTCGCTCAGCCGTTTGACGTCGGCGAGCCGAGCCTCCCCCGCGCTCACTTGTTCGCGCAGCCGTGCGACGAGCTCCGCGCGCAAGATGTCGATGCGGCCGTGGAGCACCCGGCGCTGGAGCGAGATCTCGTCCTCGTCTTTCTCCAGCGCGTGAATCATCGTGCGAAGGTCGTCGTCGGTCATGGTCGAGAGATCGGGATGGAGTTCCACCGGTGGCCTTTCCTCGAGGGTCACCTGAGTAAAGCAGCACTCACGCTGAGGGGTCAACCTCAGGTTGAGACTTCAGAGTGCCACATTCGCGTTCGAGCCGGGTCTCCCTGCCTTATCCCCTGAGCAGACGCCGTGCGCGCAGGAGGTACTGGACGCCCGCGCCGATCGCGAGCGCGATGCCGATCGCGAGCAGCACGAGCGGCCAGCCCGTTCCCTCCTCGGTGACGAGCACGAATCCGAGGGCTGCGTAGAGGACCCAGGTCGCGAGCTTGCCGATGAACGTGACCTCGAGCTCGAAGCCGCTCGGCGCGAGCAGCTTGTACCCCACGATCAGCGTCAGGTCGCGAGCCAGAATGACGAGCGCCGCGGCCAGAGGGATTCGGCCTGTAGCCCACATCAACACGACCGCCGTACCGATCATGAGCCTGTCCGCGAGCGGATCCGCCACGCGCCCGAAGCTCGACTCCACACGCCAGCGGCGTGCCAGGAAGCCGTCGAGCTGATCGGTGAAGGCGGCCGCGGCGAAGAAGATCCCCGCCCCCCACGCCGGCCCGTCGCCGGCCTCGACATAGAGCCAGGCAAAGAACGGGATCGCGGCGAAGCGAGCGATCGTGAGCGCGTTCGGGATCCGTTGTCGAAGCTCAGTCCAGGTCACGCGCGAACCCTATGCTCGCCCCTGGTAGCGTCGCGGCTCGTGGTGGGCACGCTTCGACTCCCCGGGTTCGTCAACGCCCACAGCCACACGTTCCAGCGCGCTCTGCGCGGAGGTGCTGCGGGAGGCGACTTCTGGGCGTGGCGCGAGACGATGCTCGCGGAGGCGGAGCGCCAGACGCCGGAGCGCGTTCGGGAGTCCTATGAGCAGACGTACCGTGAGCTGCGACTCGCCGGGTATACGGCAGTTGGCGAGTTCCACTACCTCGGCGTTCCCGAGGCGCTGGCCGCGGGAGAGGCGGCAGCTGCGGCCGGTGTCGAGCTCGTCCTTCTCCACGTCGCCTACGCGCGTGGCGGTCTCCCCCGCTCCCGCCAGGAGTCGGTCGCTGCATATCTCGAGGAGGTCGAGAGTCTCCGTTCCGAGGGCCTGCGCGTCGGTGTCGCACCCCACTCCGTGCGCGCGTGCCCGCCCGAGTGGCTCGCGGAGATCGGACGCTACGCGAGCGATCAGTCCCTCCCGCTGCACGTGCATGCCGACGAGCAGCCGCGTGAGATCGAGGAGTGCCTCGCCGAGCACGGCTGCCGTCCGATCGAGCTCCTTGCCCGGACAGGCTGCCTCGGCGAGAACTCGGTCGTCGTCCACGCGACCCATGCCGACGGGGCTGAGCTCGATCTCCTGGCAGCAGCCGGAGCCACGATCTGCGCCTGCCCGACGACCGAAGCCGACCTGGGGGACGGTTTCCTACCAGCCGAGCGCGTTCGCGTCCGAGGCATCCCGCTCTGCATCGGCTCGGACTCGAACATGCGCATCGACCCACTCGAGGAGCTCCGCGAGCTCGAGGGCATTGCACGCCGCCAGACCGGCCGCCGGGGCGTGTTCTCGACCGAGGAGCTCCTGCGTTTCGGCTCCGCGCAAGGCGCGCGTGCGATCGGGCTCGAGTCCTGGCCGGAGATCGAGATCGACCTCGGCCATCGCTCGCTCGCGGGCGTCGAGCGCGACCACGTGCTCGCAGCTCTCCTGGCGGGCTGCGGTGCCGACGTCGTGGCGCCGTAGCTACAGTCGCCGGAGGATGGACGTCACCGAGACGACATTCGAGACCGACGTCATCGAGCGTTCGCGCGATACGCCCGTGATTGTCGACTTCTGGGCGGCGTGGTGCGGGCCGTGCCGCGCTCTCACGCCGGTGCTCGAGCAGGAGGTTGAACGGCGCGCGGGTGCTGTCGTCCTCGCCAAGGTGGACGTCGACTCGAACCCGGGGCTCTCCGCCACGTATCGCGTGCAGGGGATTCCGGCGGTCAAGGCATTCCGCGACGGCCGCGTCGTCGCCGAGTTCGTGGGCGCGCGGGCCCCGGCCGCTGTCGAGTCGTTCGTCGACGAGCTCCTGGCGCCACCGCGCGTCTCGACGCTCGCCGAAGAGCTTCGAGCCAGCGGCGAGCTGCCGCACGTACTCGCAGCGCTCGACGAGGGCGACGCAGAGCGCGCGCTCGATCTTCTGCTCGCCGACATCCCCGGCTCACTCGGGGAGCGTCGCGAGCGGCTCCGGGAAGTCGCTGTCGCGGTGTTCGACGATCTCGGTCACGACGACCCTGTCACGGTCGCCTACCGGCGACGCCTTGCGACGGCGCTCTACTGACGGGGCGTGGCGCGCAAGCGCGCCGCCCAACCCGCGGTGGCGGTCAGGTAGGCGCGCTGCGCGGCGAGACCGTTCTTCTCCCACGCCCGCTCGTAGCTCGGCCGTCCGAGCTGCAGGCGCGCCGGCTCGATCTGCGTCCCCTCCTGCCACTCGTTGTAGCTCGTGACGGTCACGAGGTCGGCACCCGCCCGGATCGCCGTCTTCCACATCCGGTCGTACGTCGCGCCGTGCAGCCGGGGCCGGACCGCCTCGTCCTTGGTCGCGAGCCTCGCGTCGTAACCGGGTCCCACGGAAGGAGCGCACAGGAGACCCGCTGCGTGCGCCTGCGTGCAGAGGCGCCGGAAAAGCGCTCCGTTCCATGTCACGACGTCGTACGTGTAGAGGCCGTCGAAGCCCGAAGCCTTGGCGCGCCCGACGAGCGTGGTGTGCCCGAAGATCTGAACGACACCTTCCAGCGGCGCGAGTGCCTCGGCCCATGCCGCCGCAGGATCGCGGTCCGCGTCGTAGACGTAGAAGTCCGTGAACTCACCTTCCTTGTTGAGGCGAGCGACGTCCTCCGCCGCATGCGCGGGCGTCCGCCCGTCGTACGGCTCGAGGTGTATGGCCACGGCCAGGCCCTGCTGCCGGGCGGAATCGACGACGAGCTGCAGCCGATCGTTTTCCGGCGAGCCGAACCCCCACCAGGAGACGACGACTGTGTCGACGCCGGCGGCCGCGATCTCGCGCATCTGCGCGGCGACGATCTTCGCGTTGGACGACGAATAGAGACCGCGTGCCGGGAAGTACGGCGTCGAGAGCACCGGCGCGCCGTCGTGTTCCACGTACCAGTGAGCCCAGCGGCCGTCGCGAACCGGCGTCGAGTACCAGGGGTAGTAGAAGATCGACACTCGACTCGAACCGTTGTCCTCGCGAAAGCCTGCGCCGGCCGGCACTACGAGCACAGCGGCGCCGATCGCCGCGATCAGGATCGCCGAGAGTCGTGCTCCGCCCACGCCGCGCGGGACTCTACCGCCCGGCCCTGACCGACGTGCGAAGCGTTTGCAGCCGGCCATGCAGTGCCGTATTTCCCGGAGAGACCACTAGGATCACGGCATGTCCGCATTTCGATATCTGATCGTCGGCGGCGGGATGACTGCGGACGCTGCGTGCCGCGGTATCCGTGACCACGATCCGGACGGCACGATCGGCCTCTTCACCAGGGAGGCGCACGCGCCCTACGCCCGACCACCGCTCTCGAAGGCGCTGTGGAAGGGGAAGGACGAGAGCTCGATCTGGCGCGGCACGCCCGACCGCGGCGTGGACATCCACACCGGTCGCACGATCGTGAGTCTCCATCTCGACGCGCGCAGCGCTACCGACGATGCCGGAGAATCCCACTCCTACGAGCGCCTGCTCCTCGCGACCGGAGGTACTCCGCGCAGGCTGCCCGACGGAGGCGACGACGTCATCTACTTCAGGACGCTCGACGACTACCGGCGGCTTCGAGGGCTTGCCCGGGACGGTGTCCACGTTGCGGTCATCGGCGGCGGCTTCATCGGATCCGAGATCGCGGCGGCGCTCACGAGCAACGGCTGCCGCGTGACGATGGTCTTCCCGCAGGCAGGCATCGGCGCGCGGATCTTCCCCGAGGGCCTCTCGAGCTTCGTGAACGACTACTACCGCTCGAAGGGTGTCGACATCGTGCCCGACGAGCACGTCGAAGGGATCGCCTCGGACGGGAAGGGGTTCCGGTTGACCACCGGTGGTGGCCGGACCATCGACGCCGACGCGGTCGTCGCCGGGCTCGGGATCGTTCCCAACACCGAGCTCGCCGAGCAGGCAGGGCTCGAGGTGGACGACGGCATCGTCGTCAACGAGTACGGGCGTGCCGCGGGACGAGACGACGTCTTCGCCGCGGGCGATGTCGCCCGCTTTCCCGTGCCGGCGCTCGGTGGCTCGCGTCGCGTGGAGCACGTAGATCACGCGAACACTCACGGTCGCGCTGTCGGCAAGAACATGGCCGGCGCCGACTCGCCGTACGACCACCTTCCGTACTTCTACTCGGATCTCTTCGAGCTGGGCTACGAGGCGGTCGGAGATGTCGACTCGCGGCTGGCCACCGTCGAGGAGTGGCCCGATCCCAATCGGAAGGGCGTTGTCGGCTACGTTGACGGCGACGGGAGGGCGCGCGGGTTCCTGCTCTGGGACGTCTGGGACAAGGTGGACGACGCGCGCTCGCTGATTCGCTCCGGAGCGGCGATCGACGGCGCTGTGCTCCGCCGCCTTCTCGACTGAACCGACGCCGTGACGAGCGTCAGCCGTGCGACGAGCGCGAGCCCGAGGACGTCGAAGACGACGTAGCCGCTCGCCGCGCCGCTCGGCGGATTGCCCTGCGAGAGCCCGAGGCCCGGAACCGCCGCCTCCCACGTCCACGTGCCGAGCGCCGTCCCATACAGCTCGAGGCCCGCGACGACGACGAACACGCCCGCGTACACCGCGCGTCTCGTCCACACGAGCACGCCGATGAGGAACGCGCACCCGATCGCGCCGACGACGTCCGAGGCCGGCAGCACCGTGACGCCGGCGACGCCCCAGACCGCCGCACCGGCCGCCGCGAGCCCGAGAAGCGCGTTCGGGCGTTTCCGCGCGAGCACGGCGAGGGCAAGTCCGCCGAGATAGACGATTCCGTGCCCCGGTGGGACGAATGCGGGCAGGTTCTCGAGGCGGTAGCCGTACAGGCCCCAGATCAGCGAGCCGACGACCTCTCCGCACGTCGCGATCGCGACGACCGCAAGCGCCTGGAGTCGCACCGTCGGAGACTGGATGACGAGCAGCGCCGCGAGAACACCCGCGGTCAGCACTCCGAGCGCGAATTGGCCCGTTCCGCCGACCTTCGAGTCCAGCCAGAGGCCGCCCAGGGTCCAGACGGAGACCACGAGGAGAACGAGGGCTGGCCGGCGCACCTCCATATCTTCGCCGATCGGCCTGTCGTCGGTTCGCGAGTGCCTACTCGGTGACGGCCTGGTTCGCCCGTTGGACCGACGCGCGGTTCCGAGGATCACTCTGCGCGGGCTCGAACACCCCGCGCGTCGCGGAGGTGAGTCCCGAAATCTGCGCTCGCGCGCGCGGAAGGTTCCACGCCAGGCGGTCGCGCTCCCAGGTCTCCTCCCGGCTCAGCCGCGCTCTCCTCGGGGACTCGTCCGAACGCACGCCGAAAGGTCCCGATACGTCGTTCGTCGTTACACGCGTGAGGCTCCTGCGGCGGCCCCGGACCGGCTCAGTCGTCGAGCACGAACGTGACCAGCAGGTTCACCTGGTACTCCGAGATCGACCCACCCTCGACGCGTACCTGCTGCTCCTTGATCCACGCGCTCCTGACGTTGCGGAGAGTCTCGTTCGCGCGGGTGAGGCCCGATTTGATCGCGTCCTCGAAGCTCGTGGTCGATGTCGAGCTGATCTCCGTCACGCGTGCGACTGCCATGCCTGCCTCCCTTTCGTCGATGACAAGCTGCAGTCTGAAGGGTTGCCGGGCCGGATGCGCGCTTGCGCGCGCGAGTCCAGCCTCAGCGTACTTGCGTCAGATCGAGCTGGCGACGATGAGAAAAACCACGACGACGATCGCGGAGGCCCCCACCAGCAGAAAGAACCCGCGAGATGCTGCGGTCATCCCGTCCCCTCCTTGCGTTGTTCCAGGCGTCAATCGTACGCCATCTGGGCCATCCACGGAAGTCCGTTTCTAGCGCCCGATGTGCTCGATCCAATCGACGTAGGTGTACCGGTCCGTCGCCGGCGCCGTCCCCGCGAGCCAGAACGGGAACCACGCGTTCGCGAAGAGGTACATCGACGCGCGAGGGACACCGGTCGACCAGCGCTGCAGCTCCGTTCCGTCGAGCAAGAAGCGGACCGAGCCCGGGTCGTACTCGATGGTGTAGATGTGGAAGTCCGCAGTCAGGTCGGTCGGCAGGTCCACGATGATGTTGTGCGTCTGCGCAAACCCCGAGTAGGTCGAGAACATGATCCGACCCGTGCTGTCGTTGAAGATCTCGATGTCGATCTCCTGCGCGAGATCGGGGCGCTTGTAGAGGAAGAAGGCCGTGAGCGACGACGGCGCGTCGGCGATCCTCATCCGGGTGCGGTACGTGCCGTACCGGTACAGGCTCGTGGACCGCATCTCGCCGCCGTTGAGCGTGCCCGCTGGGAGCTTGATGCTGAGGAGGCCGCCCGCGACCGTTACGTTGGCAGGATCGAGCGTCCCGTGTCCGAACGGCCGGCCGATCTTGACCCACTGGCGCACGTCGAAGCTCGTGAACTCGTCGCAAAAATCGCCCGAGCGCGCCGCTCCAGCGACCGAGACGCTCATCGCCAAAGTTAGGAGAGCGGCCGCGACGAAGGGGCGAAGGAAGCGGTACACGCTCGCATTGTGGCACCCCACTCGATGCTTAATGAATACCTCTTGGGATGACCCTCAGAGCGCGTGCGCTACGTTGCAGCAGTTCACTATTTCAGTCGGGGCGCCGAGATTTGAACTCGGGACCTCTGGTCCCCCAGACCAGCGCGCTAACCAGGCTGCGCCACGCCCCGTGGCGATCGACACCTTAGCCGCTCGAGCCGTCGCTCAGGACAGGCGCTTGTACAGCCGATCGATGAGCTCGGGCATCGCCTCGAGCTTCTCGGTGATGACCCGGATGCGGTACTCGCGGAAGTGCTCCGGCTCGACGCCGAGCGAGCTCGCGATGCGCGCGATGACGTCGTTCGCCGGCACGGGACGGTTGCCGTGAACGATGTGGTTCAGGTACCCGGCCGACAGGTCCGACTTGTCCGCGAGCCCCCGATAGGTCGTTCCCGTCTCGACCATCAGTCGCTCGATCGTCGGGCCGAAGGTCTCGTCTGAGTATCTC
>JBOHBA010000087.1:0-8383 GCA_050698095.1 Gaiellaceae bacterium | reverse complement strand
GGCACGACGGGCTCCCTTCTCGGGCTGGTCGAGCGCGAGCGTGCGTATTCGACCGTGCACGAGGGTGCCGTCTACCTCCATCTCGGGGAGCAGTACCTCGTCGAACACCTCGACCACGACGGTCGCGTTGCCGTCGTCGTCCCCGCGAGCGTGGACTGGTACACGCAGGTCAAGAAGGAGACCGAGACGACGATCGAGGAGTCGGAGCGCTTCGAGCGCAGGCTCGGGGTCGATCTCCACTTCGGACGCGTGTCCGTCTCCGAGCAGGTGATCGCCTACGCGCGGAAGACGATCCGCGACGGCGCGACGATCGACGTCGTGCCGATGCTCATGCCCGAGACGACGTTCGAGACAGAGGCGATCTGGTTCTCGCCCGAGCCGGAACACCTCGAGGGGCTCGAGCAGATGCCGACCCTCCTCGGCGCGCTGCACGCAGCGGAGCACACGCTCATCGCGCTCCTCCCGCTCTGGGCGATGTGCGACCGCTGGGACATCGGAGGGCTCTCGACGAACGTCCACTACCAGACCGGCCGCCCGACGATCTTCGTCTACGACGGCCACGCAGGCGGAGCAGGACTCACTGCGCGTGGCTTCGACCGCTTCCGCGACTGGGTCGAGGACACCACGCGACTGCTCCAGCGCTGCCCGTGCGCCGCTGGTTGCCCCTCGTGCGTCCAGAGCCCGAAGTGCGGCAACCTGAACGAGCCACTCGACAAGGCAGGCGCGCGAACGCTGCTCGGAAGAATGCTCGAGACGGACAAGCGGGGTCAGGCTGAAGCCTGATCCCACACTGGCTGTCGATCTCACACAAACCCGTTCGTCGTTGAGGTACAAGCGACGCAAAGGAGGCCAGATGCAGTACATGGCATTGATCTACGGCGACCAGGAAGCCTGGGCGGCCTTCTCGGACGAGGAGCGCGAAGGCGCGTACGACCTCTACCGTGCATTCGCGCGCGACGCGGAAGCAGCCGGCGTCATGGCAGGAGGAAGCGAGCTCGGGCCCACGCGCGATGCGACCACCGTGCGCGTTCGCAGCGACGAGACGCTCGTGACCGACGGGCCCTACGCCGAGGTGAAGGAGGCACTCGGCGGCTACTTCCTCCTCGAATGCAGCTCGATGGACGAGGCGATCGACTGGGCCGCGCGCATCCCCGGCGCCGAGCACGGCGTAGTCGAAGTTCGTCCCGTGTACGTCGATCCCGCTGAGGTGCAGCTGTGAAGTACGCGCTGCTCATCTACGACGACGACTCGGCCTGGGTCGACCTCCCCGATGACGAGAAAGCGGCGCACCGCGCGGAGGAGATGCCGAAGTGGGCTGCTCTCTTCGAGGAGCTCGGCAAGGCCGATCCGAACCTCTCCGGTAAGGAGCTCGACGGGCGCTCGACCGCGAAGGTCGTCCGGGTCCGGGACGGCGAGCGCATGGTCACGGACGGGCCGTTCGCCGAGACGAAGGAAGTTCTCGGAGGAGTCTTCCTCACTGAGCTTCCCGATCTCGACGAGGCGATCCGACTCGCAGCGCTGATCCCTTCTGCACAGGGAGCAGGCGCCATCGAGATTCGCCCGGTTCTGCAATAACGGGGGCATGCAGGAGAGCGTCGAGCGCGTCTTCCGCGAGGAGTGGAGCCGTGCAGTCGCGATCCTCACGCGTGTCCTCGGTGATCTGGAGCTCGCCGAGGACGCCGTGCAGGACGCGTTCGCCACGGCCCTCGAACGCTGGCCTCGAGACGGCGAGCCTCGAAATCCCGGCGCCTGGATCGTCACGACCGCGCGCAATCGAGCCATCGACCGGCTTCGCCGGGAGAAGGTCTTCCAGCGCAAGGCCGAGCTCGTCGGGCGCCTTCAGGAGCTACCTGCGGACGAGAGCGACGTGAGCGCGATCCCCGACGAGCGGCTCGCACTCGTATTCACGTGCTGCCACCCGGCCCTCGCAGCGGACAGCCGGGTCGCGCTCACGCTGCGCGAGGTCGGCGGGCTGACCACGACGGAGATCGCGCACGCCTTTCTCGTCGCCGAGCCTGCCATGGCGCAGCGCCTCGTTCGCGCGAAGCGGAAGATCCGCGCCGCCGGAATCCCGTTCCGCGTCCCGCCCGATCACCTGCTCCCCGAGCGACTTCGGTCGGTGCTCGCGGTGCTCTACCTCGTCTTCAACGAAGGGTACGTCGCAACAGCGGGAGCCGAGCATGTACGGAGAGAGCTCTGCGACGAGGCAATCCGCCTCGGCAAGCTCCTTGCTCTGCTCATGCCCGACGAGCCCGAGGTCTTCGGACTGCTCGCGCTCATGCTGCTCCAGGACTCGAGGCGCGCCTCACGAGTCGATGCGGATGGAGAGCTCGTCCTCCTCGAGGATCAGGACCGCTCGCTCTGGGATCGCGCTCGCATCGACGAGGGGCTGCGGATGCTCGAGCGCGCCGTCTCGCTCAGACGCTCAGGCCCGTACCAGCTTCAGGCTGCGATTGCGGCGGCACACGCCGAGAGTCGGCCGTGGAGCGAGATCGTCTTGCTCTACGACCGCCTCGTGGAACTCGATCCGTCGCCGGTGATCCAGCTGAACAGGGCGGCCGCAGTGGCGCTCTCCGGCGACGTGGACGAGGGTCTCGCGCTCTTGGGAGAGATCGCCGGGCTCGAGGGCTACCACCTCCTGCACGCGGCGCGGGCCGACCTCTATCGCCGGCTCGACCTGCGGGCGGAGGCTGCGGCCGAATACCGCCTCGCGCTCGAGCTCACCGCAAACGAGCCGGAGACCCGTTACCTCGAGCGCCGGTTAGCCGAGGTCTCGTAGGGCGAGCTCGACGGCCTCTTCGGGGCTCGACGCGCGCATCGCGCTCGCAATCTCGGGAGCGCCCGCGAGAGCCACGACACGACGCCCGACCCGGAGCGCGAGCGCCATCTCGGCGATCGTCCCGTAACTTCCTCCGACCGCGATCACCGCGTCGCCCGAGGCTGCGACCGCGAGATTTCGCGCATGGCCGATCCCGGTCACGACGACGTGGTCGGCCCACGGGTTCGCCGCGCTCCGATCCTCGCCGGGGAGGATAGCGATCGTCGCTCCTCCGGCCGCCTTCGCCCCACGGTGAGCAGCCGCCATCACCTCGTCGAGACCACCCGTGACGACCGTGCAACCCCGCTCGGCGAGCAATCGACCGACTTCCTCCGCGGCGTTCTCCCACTCCGCACCGCTCCCGATCACCGACACCTGCGTCGCCATCGCGTGAAGCATGCCCTGTGGAACGACGGAAGGACACGCCCGCGACTGAAGCGTGGGCGTACTTGCGACGAGTGCCCTTAGACGTAGCTGTCGGACGGCGGGCCGACGATCTCCATGGCGTGCGTCGACGCGATCTCGGTCAGCTCGTCCTCGTTTACCTCATCGCGCTGGAGCGCCACGGCAAGATCGTCGAAGTAGCCGATCATCGACGCAGGGAAGTAGAAGTTCAGCTTGCGGCTCGGCACGTCGCCGGTCCGGAATCCGTGGCGTGCCCCTTGCGGGATGAAGATGAACGACCCGGCAGGGCAGGCGATCTCATCCTCTTCGAGGTACATGTGGTACTCGCCCTCGAGTACGTAGAACGCTTCCGCGCAGTCGTGATGCACGTGCATCGGCGGCCCGAACGCAGGTGGCTCCACGGTCTCGAGGACGGACACCACACCGCCCGTTCGCCGCTCGTCTGCCAACACCGTCACCGCGAAGCCGACTCCGAGGTCGATCGGGCGTCCTTCGCCCGGGCCGAATGCGTACGACTGCGTCTTCGCCACTCGGGCGAGCGTGACACGCCTGTCGTCCCGAGTCAACGCGCCGGTGCTCGCTGCGATCACAAGCGTGGTCGAAGAGGGATTGCCTGCTCCTGACTTCGCGTCTGTTACTTGCCGAGCGCTTTCAGTGCCTTCGTCAGCGACTGCTTACCGCTGAGAGCGCCCGCGAACAGATCGCCCTCGCGCCCGACGCGTTCGAGCACGACGTCCATCGTGAACGCCGACGGATCGAGCCCGGAGACAACCTCGTCCCACCGGAGCGGCGTCGAAACCGGGGCACCCGCGCGCGGCCGTACCGAGTAGACGGATGCGTTCGTCTTCCCCGGTCCGTTCTGGTTCGCATCCACGAGCACGCCGCGGCGCTTCTCCCTGGCCCACTCGGTGGTAACGAGCCCGGGATGAGCGCGCGCCAACGCCCCGGCAACGATCCCCGCGAACTCGCGAACGCTCGCAAACGTGTGGCGTCGCGCGATCGGGACGAGGACGTGGATGCCCCGCGAGCCCGACGTCTTCGGAAAGCTCTCGAGCTCGAGCAGGTCGAGGATCTCCTTCACGAGCCCCGCGACCTCGATCACCTCCTCGAACCCGGCGCCCTCGGACGGGTCGAGATCGAACATGACCCAATCCGGCCGCACGGGACGATCCGCGCGTGACGCCCAGGTGTGGAGATCGATGCAGCCCATGTTCGCCATCCACAGGAGCGCCAGCTCGTCGTTCACCAGGGCGTAGTCGATGACCTTCTTCTCGCCCTCTCGGGTGGACGCGGCAAACGGCGCTCGCCGGATCCATTCCGGCATGTGGGAGGGGGCCTGCTTCTGGAAGAAGTTCTTGCCCTGCCAGCCGTCGGGATAGCGCTTCATCGTGAACGGCCGGGCACGAAGGTGCGGGACAAGCGCGTCGGCGACGTCGCGGTAGTACGCGATGAGATCGCCCTTCGTGATCCCCTCCTCCGGCCAGAACGGCTTGTCGAGGTTCGAGAGCCGGAGCTCGCGCCGGCCGCGCTTTACAACGGACGGGACTGGCGACCGCTCTCGCCTGACATCGCCGGCAGCCCTGTCGTCGCGCATACGGACGTACACGGGGGCGCGCAGCCGCCCCTCGTGCGTCCACTCCGCGAACTCCACCTCGGCCACGAGTCGCGGCTCGACCCAGACCACGTCCGAGCGGCGCACGCGCGGCATCCTCGGAGTCTCGGCCAGCGGGGAATCGCTGCGCTCGAGTGGTCGCAGCACGCTCCGCAGCCGCTCGATCTCGTCGTCGCCAAACCCTGTTCCGACGTTGCCCGCCCAGCGCAATCCACCGGCGTCGTGCACTGCGACGACGAGGGCGCCGAAGCCATGCGCTCGTCGTCCCTGCCCGCGGGTGTACCCGACGACCACGACCTCCTGCGTTCGGCGGAGCTTCAGCTTGTGCCAGTCCGTGCTTCGCCGACCCGGCCGGTAGCGCGAGTCGACGCGCTTCGCGACGACTCCTTCGAGCTCCTGCGCGCGAGCCGCCGCGAGAAGCGCGTCGCCGTCGTCGAACTGTGGCGACACCAACACCTGTCCGCCTTTCTTGACGAGAGCCTCGAGCCGCCTCCTGCGTTCTCGCAGCGGCTCGTCGGCGAGCGGCTCAGAGTCGAGCTCCAAGAGGTCGAAGAGCACCAGCGCGAGCGTCCCGCCTCCCTCCTGCAAGAGCGAGAACCGGGAGTGCCCCTGCTCGTCCAGCGCGCAGATCTCGCCGTCGAGGACGGCGTCCGCGGCGCGAATACCGATCTTCGCGGCTCGGGCGACCTCGGAAAACCGCTCGGTGAGGTCGTTCCCGTTCCGGCTCGTCAGCCGGACCTCGCCGCCGGCGACGGTGACGAGCGCGCGAAAGCCGTCCCACTTCGGCTCGTAGACCCACCCCTCGCCGGTGGGAAGCGACTCGGTGGACGTTGCGAGCATCGGCGCGTAACGCGCATCCGCTTCGCTCGCGCCGTCTTTCCTCAGAAGCAGCCAGTTCTTCGGATCGCCGTCAAGATGAGCGGGGACGAGCGTCCAGACCCCGTCCAGCCGTTCACCGTGGAGCCGAACCGTGAGCCCGCCGTCACGCTTCTCTTCCACGAGCTCGTAGCCGCCGCGGTCCCAGATCTCGACGGTTCCCGCGCCATACTGCCCTGCGGGGATCGTTCCCTCGAAGTCCGCGTACTCGAGCGGATGATCCTCGACGTGCACGGCTAGATGCCGCTCGCCGCGGCGAAGCGGGACTCCCTTCGGCACGGCCCAGCTGGCGAGCGCGCCGTCTCGCTCGAGCCGAAGGTCGTAATGGAGCCGCCGTGCCGCATGCCGCTGAACGACGAATCGGGGACGCTCGCTTACCGCGCTCACACGTCCGAACGGCTCGGGTGTCTTGCCGGGCCGCCTGCGCTGCCCGTACTCGTCGAGGCTCACCTGTGGATTGTCGCCTGAAGCGCAACGCGATCTTCACCAAACTGCTGCATGTCGCGCCTTTCCCTGCTCAGAGCGCTTTCGCGGCGGGGGATAAGCCTGTGGATTGTGTGGAAAGATCAAGAGGGCGCCAGCTCCCGATGAGAGGTGGCGCCCTCGTGTGCCGCTACTTCTCGGCGACGATGTAGAGGCCGAAGAACATGTCGCTCAGGTAGATCGAGCTTCCGGCCTTGTAAACGCCCCAGTTCAGCGGAATCGGATGAGGCGCCAACACTCCTCTGTTCGGCTGAGGCCGGTAGAACCCGACCTCCCGCGGTGCGGTCGCGTTCGAGACGTCGAAGATCCGAACCCCGTCTGAGTACCAGCTCACGTAGAGCTTCGACCCGTCGAACTGGGGATTGTGGGCCGAGAAGATGCCTCCGAGGTTCGTTGTCAACGAGTGCGGCGTCGTGACGTCGCTCAGGTGGGTGGGATTGCTCGGGTTGGACAGGCTCCAGAGCCGGGCGAATCCCCAGGTGTCGCCGGGGAGGTGCCCGAAAGAGAACGGCGAGAAGTCCTCGTCGGTCGTCGCCAAGAGCGTCCCTGCAGCATTAGCAACCGCCGAGTGCGTGTCACCGTCGCTCGCAGTCGGATATACGGTCCGACCGAGATAGGTGATGTCCGTCGGATCGGAGATGTCGACCACGACGGCGCCGAGATCCCAGTACGCGAGGTACGCGGTTTGCCCGTCCGCGCTTGCGGACGCGCTGTGGGCGAAGATCGCCGGGAAATCACCACGACAGAGCGAAGCGGAGCAGTCGTACGGGGGTGGAAAGTCCGGCACCCCCGAAGGGAACCCACCGTCCTTCGTCGCTCCCCAATCATCCGTGAGGGTCGGGTTAGCTGGGTCGCTGACATCGACGAGCTGGAAATCCCCGATCGTCTCTGGGAAGAAGAGTGCCGTGACCGGTTCCGAGAACGGGACGGCGAGCAGTGCGAAGACGCCGTCCGACCGCCCGGTGAGCGAGAGCTCGTGAACGCCGATGTTCCCGAAGAAGCCGAGCTCCTGCGGACTCGTCGGGTCGGTCACGTCCCAGAGGGCGAGGCCGCCGAACCCTTCGTCGTCGCACGGCTGGATGCCAGCTGCGAGCAAGTCTCCTGTGAACGAATCAGTGGAGACGTGCATCACCTCCACATCCTCTGCCGACGTGTGGAGGTAGCCAGCAGCGGTCGCGACTTCGGTCGGTGATGCGGGGTTCGAGACATCGAGGATTCTGACGCCCCTGCCATCGCAGGGCTCTGCCCACGCGCCGATATATGCATAGTCGCCGAACGCGAAGACGTCACCGTTGACCGGAGCGACGGCGGCGTTGCCGAGCTCGCGGGTGTGTCGACCCGCTGCAGGTGTGTGCCCGCCCGGACTCTCGACACGCTGCAGCGCGGCTCGCACCCGCGCTTCGAGAGCCTGAGACGGATCGTTCCCGGGCCCCGACGCCCCCGCCAAAGAAGTCATCACGAGCGCCGCAACGAGCGCTGAGAGAAAGAACAAGACCTGTGATCGCATGGCCATCGCCTCCCCGTTTGAGTTTGGCCTCGCGCCACTCTAACCCCGCGCACTTGCGAGCGCGCGCGAGAACCTGCTACGCGGAGGTCAGCACGCCCATCACCCGGTACTTCGCGCGTCTCTGGCGCCGACGTTCCACCGGATCGAGCGACTCGATCTCCTCGAGCGCGCTCGCGATCCCCTGTTCCAGGAGCGCAGCGGCGGCGTCCGCGTCCATGTGCGCGCCCCCCTCGGGCTCGGCCACGATCGCGTCCACGACGCCGAGCTCGAGACAGTGGGCGGCATCCGGCTTGAATGCGGCAGCCGCTTTCTGCGCCTGGGCGGCGTCGCGCCAAAGGATGGCCGCGCAGCCCTCGGGTGAGATGACCGAGTAGATCGCGTTCTCCTGCATGAGCACGCGGTCGGTCAGCGCGATCGCGACCGCGCCGCCCGAGCCGCCCTCGCCGATCACGCAGGCGACGGTCGGGACCCCGAGGCGCGCCATCAGCAGCTGGCAGCGGGCGATCCACCCTCCCTGCCCGTGCTGCTCGGCCGTGACGCCCGGATAGGCGCCCGGGGTGTCCACCAGCGTGACCACGGGAAAGCGGTGCCGGTCGGCCAGCTCCATCGCGCGCATGGCCTTGCGGTAGCCCTCCGGGTAGGTCATGCCGAAGTTGCGGTGCGTGCGCTCGCGGATGTCCCG
>JBOHBA010000086.1:0-11229 GCA_050698095.1 Gaiellaceae bacterium | reverse complement strand
TCCGCGCGCTTGATTCGCCTCCAGTGCTACGAGGGACTCGACGTCTCGCATGCCGTCTACGAGTGGAACTACCCGCGCCAGCTCCTCCACATCCGTGCCGCGCAGGAGGGCACGGTCTCGGAGGAGGAGCTGTTCGGCCCGGAGTTCCTGATCCGGCGGCCGCTCCTCGAGGCGATCGACTCCGACGAGCCGGTCGTGCTGCTCATCGACGAGATCGACCGGGCGGACGAGGAGTTCGAGGCGTTCCTGCTGGAGATCCTGTCGGACTTCCAGATAACGATCCCCGAGCTCGGCACCATTCGGGCGAGACGGAAGCCTGCGGTCGTCCTCACGTCCAACAGGACGAGGGAGCTGCACGACGCGCTCAAGCGGCGCGCGCTCTTTCATTGGATCGGCCACCCGGCGATCGAGCGCGAGGTCGAGATCGTCATGCTACGCGTTCCCGGGATCACGGAGCGGCTCGCCAGGGAGGCGGCTGCGTTCGTGCGTGGGTTGCGCGCGCTCGATCTCGCGAAGCCCCCCGGTGTCGCCGAGACGATCGACTGGGGCCAGGCGCTCGCCGCGCTCGGGCGGGAGGAGATCGACGCCGAGGTCGTCGAGCAGACGCTGGGCTCGGTCTTGAAGTACCGCGAGGACATCGAGACCGTTCGCGACGAGACTCTCGTCGGTCTCATCGAAGAAGCCCGCGCGACCGCGAACCGCTGATGTGGGGTCTGACTGAAGTCAGACCCCAGCCCCGGTCGACCGGGGTCAGGCTTCAGCCTGACCCCGTAACGGTGTGATGCAAGGCAGCGCGATCGTCCGACATGTCGTGACTTTCGGGCGGGTGCTGCGCGAGGTCGGGATCGAGGTCGGCCCCGGACGTGTCGAGGACGCCGTGCGGAGCCTCGACGCCGTCGACCTGACGAGACAGGACGACGTGTACTTCGCGCTCCGCCAGACGCTCGTCTCCCGTCACGACGAGCTGGAGCTCTTCGATCGCGCGTTCGTCGCGTGGTTCCTGCGCGGCCCGGTCGCTCCACTCGTCCGCCAGAAGCAGATGCGTCATTTCGCCGATCGGGTGGTGCGCGACACGCTCGAGGCGGGCGCGGACGGCGACGAGAGGGACGACTCCGACACGCCGCACGAGCTCGGTGCCTCCGGCCACGAGCTCCTACGCGAGAAGGACTTCGCCGAGATGACTCCCGAGGAGTTCGAGCGCGTGCGTCGCCTCATGGCCGCGATCGCGAGGACGCGGCCGCGACGTGTGTCCCGCCGCCGGTCGCCGGATCCGCGCGGCGACGTGCTCGATCTGCGTCGCCTGTGCCGCAGGTCGCTGCGCACGGGTGGCGAGCCGATCGAACAGCCGTGGAAGGCCAGGAAGACCGTTCCGCGGAAGCTCGTGGTGCTCTGCGATATCTCCGGCTCGATGGACGCCTACGCGAGAGCGCTTCTCTTCTACCTCCATGCGATCGTCGGCACGGGTACGGGCGCCGAGGCCTTCGCTTTCGGGACGCGGCTGACCCGTCTCACGCCCGATCTCGCCACGCGCGATCCCGAAGCTGCGCTGACCCGCGCGAACGAGATCGCCGTGGACTGGGGGAGCGGCACACGTATCGGCGCATCGCTCGGTGAGTTCAATGCGATCTACGGGAGGCGCGCCCTCTCGCGCGGCGCTGTTGTCGTCATCGTCTCCGACGGCTGGGAGCGCGATGACCCGGGCCTGTTGGAACGTGAGATGGCGAAGCTCGCGCGCGCCGCGTTCGCGGTCGTCTGGGTCAACCCGCTGAAGGGCAATATCGAGTACCAGCCGCTCGCCGGAGGCATGCGCGCCGCCCTGCCCTTCGTCGACCGCTTCCTCCCCGGCCATAATCTCCGGAGTCTCGAGGAGCTGGGAGCCGTGCTCGCCGGCATCGAAAGGAGGCATGCAGCGTGAAAGAGATCCTGCCCGAGGTTGAGCAGTGGAGGAAGGACGGCGAGAAGATCGTTGTCGCGACCGTGGTTGCCACCCGACGCTCGGCGCCGCGCCCGCTCGGCGCGAGCCTCGCGATCTCGGAGTCCGGGAAGATGTGCGGCTCCGTCTCCGGGGGCTGCGTGGAGAGCGACGTCTTCGAGAACGCGCAAGACGTCTTTGCGAGCGGCGAGCCGAAGCTGCTCTCGTACGGGATCGACGACGATCTCGCCTGGAGCGTCGGCCTGCCCTGTGGTGGCGAGATCGACGTGTTCATCGAGCGGGTCGAGTAGTGGAGCTCATTCACCGGCTCGCGGAGCTGCGCGCCTCGGAGGAACGCGGCATGGTTTTCACCGCTGTCGAGGGGGACGAGGTCGGCACGAAGGTGCTCGTCCTCGAGTCCGGCGAGCGCATCGGCGAAGGCCTCGAGGATGCCGTCGCGCAGTTCGACGAGCTGATCCGCCGTGGGCGGAACCGCGTCCTCGAGCTCGAGGGTGGGGCCAAGGTGTTCGCCGAGTGGTACGGCCCGCCGCCGCGGCTGTTCGTCTACGGCGCCGTCGACACGGCGGAGGCGATGTGCCGCGGCGCGAAGCTTCTCGGCTGGCACGCGATCGTGGCCGACGCCCGCGCGAAGTTCGCGACGCGCGAGCGGATTCCCTCAGCGGACGAGCTCATCGTCGCGTGGCCCGACGAGGCGTATGCCCAAGTCCAGCCGGATCACCAGACCGCGATCGTCGTCCTGACCCATGACGACAAGTTCGACGAGCCTGCGCTGATCGGTGCGCTCGCGACCGAGGCCTTCTACATCGGCGCGGTCGGCTCGCGGCGAAATCAGGAGCGGCGCCGGGAGCGTCTGCTCGAGGCCGGCGTCGAGGAGGCAGCATTCGAGCGGATCATGGGCCCCAGCGGGCTCGACATCGGCGCCGACACGCAGGAGGAGACCGCGCTCTCGATCCTCGCGGAGATCCTCGCGGTACGCGGCCAGCGCGAGGGCGGGTTCCTCAAGGACGCCAAGAAGCGTATCCACGTCGAGGTGGAGTAGTGCCGACCGCGATCGTCACGGGGGCGGCCCGTGGCATCGGCGAGGCGATCGCGCGGCGGCTCCACGCCGACGGCTACCGCGTTGCGCTCGCGGATCTCGACCTCGCCGGAGCGGAGCGCGTTGCGAGCGAGCTGGGCGACGGCGCGCTCGGCGTTCTGCACGACATCCGCGAGCTCGAATCGTGGGAACGGCTGCTCGGGCAGGTCCGCGAGACGCTTGGGGACGACCTCCACGCCCTCGTCAATAACGCTGCCCGCACCGAGATCCGCTCGTTCTGGGAGATCGACCTGGGCGAGTGGGACGACGTCCTGGCCACGAACCTCCGTGGCACGTACCTCGGGTGCCGCGTCGTCGGTGCGTATCTACGCGACCGTGGTGAAGGCCGGATCGTCAACCTCTCGAGTGTCGCCGGACAGGCAAGCCGAGCGGTGACGGGAGTGCACTACGTGACATCGAAGGCGGCGATCATCGCGCTCACGCGTCACGCGGCGACGGAGCTCGCGCCGCACGGCGTGACCGTGAACGCCGTAGCGCCTGCCGCCATTGACGGGCCGATGGTCGCCTCGGTTCCGCCGGAGAGGATCAAGGCGATGCTCACGACCATCCCGGCCGGCCGGCTCGGCCGTCCCGAGGAGGTCGCCGCCACGGTCGCATTCCTCCTCTCCGATGAAGCAGCCTTCGTGACCGGGGCGACCTTCGACGTCAACGGCGGCATGTTGATGCGCTAGACGAGGTCGACTACACGCGATTACACGAGAAGTCTTCCGGCTCGGATTGAAGCCCGCACACTGCAGGCGCTTCGCCGCAAGAGCGCCGAGAGCGGCGAGCCGCATCGCTCTTCCTGCGCCCTCGGTAGTACGAGCGCGACCCCCGCGTACTAGAGTCGCGATCCACATTCCGCCACGAAAGGGGTACGTGACGAGCACCGAAACGGGTCTCGCTACCGAGGCGAAGTCGGACGCGATCTACGAGCTCGTCGAGGAAGGCTCCTCGGTCGAGCGTCTCGCGACCGGGTTCAAGTTCACAGAGGGGCCGATCTGGCATCCGACCGAGCACCACCTGCTCTTCTCGGACATGCCCAGCGACGTCCGGCGCAAGTACACGCCAGACGGAAAAGTCGTCGAAGTCAGGAACTTCTCGAACAAGTGCAACGGAATGACCTACGACGCCGACCTCAACCTCATCGTCTGTGAGCACGTGACGAGCGCGCTCGTGCGCGAGAGCCCGGACGGGTCGCGCGAGGTCATCGCCCAGGAGTTCGAGGGCGAGGAGCTGAACAGCCCGAACGACGTCTGCATCCACTCGAGCGGTGCGATCTATTTCTCCGACCCCTGGTACGGACGGCTCCCCGGCTCCGGGCATCCACGGAAGCGCAGGCTCGGCTTTCAGGGCGTGTACCGGATCGCGCCGGGCGGTGGCGACCCCGAGCTCGTCGTCGGGCGCGACGAGTTCGAGATGCCGAACGGCATCTGCTTCTCGCCGGACGAATCGCTCTTCTACATCGACGACACGCCGGGTGCCTACATCAAGGTCTATGACGCCGACGCTGACGGGAACATCTCGAACGGCCGGATGTTCTTCGAAGGCGTCGGAACCGGCGTGATCGAGGAAGGCATCCCGGACGGGATGAAATGCGACGAACGCGGAAACATCTGGGTGACCGGGCCGGGCGGGATCTGGGTGATCTCGAGCGCGGGCGAGCACCTCGGCGTGATTCGCGTCCCGGAGAACACGGCCAACCTCACCTGGGGCGGCGGGGACTGGCACACGCTCTTCGTCACCGGCTCGACGTCGCTGTACGCGATCCGCACGATCGTCGGTCCCCGCCGCGAGCCGTACATGCGTTAGGAGGACGAACCAAAGGCCGACGCTCGGGGCGCACAGCTCTCGATGACTGGTGGAAGATGTCGAACCACGCCAAAGGAGGGTGATGCAGGCAGTTCGCGTCCACGAAGGCGCTTTGCTTGTCCACGAAAGCGTTGGCGATCCGCAACCGAAGCCCGGCGAGGTCGTCGTGGAGCTGCGTGCGGCTGCGCTCAACCGGCGAGACCTGCTCGTCCGCAACGGCGTCTATCCGTTTCCGCTGCCGCTCATTCCCGGGTCCGACGGAGCCGGCGTGCGGCGCGACACGGGCGAGGAGGTCGTCATCAACTGCGGCATCGGCTGGGGTGACCGCGAGGACGCGCCCGCCGAGGGGTTCGAGCTCGTCGGCGGGCCGCGCGACGGCACGTATGCGGAGCTGATCGCGCTCCCCGGGGAGAACCTCTACCCGAAGCCGGCCGGATTCTCCTGGGAAGAGGCCGCGGCGTTCCCGCTCGCCGCGCTGACCGCGTACCGCGCGCTCTTCTCTCGCGGCGGTCTCGAGGTGGGGGAGACTGTCCTCGTTCTGGGAGCCGCGAGCGGCGTCTCGACCTTCGCCGTGCAGCTAGCGGCTCAGGCGGGAGCCCGGGTTCTCGTGACGTCGTCGTCCGACGAGAAGATCGAGCGCGCGCGCGGGCTGGGCGCCGACGGTGGCGTCAACTACGCGACGACCGCCGACTGGCCCGCGGCCGCGCGCGAGCTCGGCCCTATCGACCTCGTCCTCGACTCCGTCGGCTCGACGTGGCAGCAGTCGCTCGACTGCGTTCGCCGTGGAGGGCGCGTCGTCGTGTTCGGCGGCACCGGAGGGACGGAGGTGACGCTGCAGGTACGGCCGTTCTACTTCGCGCAGCAGTCGGTTCTCGGAACGCAGCTCGGGAGCCCGGGCGACTTCGAGGGTCTGCTCCGGATGCTCGAGGGCGGGAGCTGGCGTCCTACGATCGACTCCGTCAGGCCGCTCGTCGAGGCGGAGGCCGCGCTCGCCCGCATGCAGGCGGGGGAGCACTTCGGCAAACTCGTGCTCTCGATCGGCTGAGCAGCCGGCGCTTGCAGACACGACTCGAAGCGCGCTGCTCTTTACAGTGCCTGGCACTGTAAAGACGACAATTGCGTGCCAAGCTTTCCACAGCGGCTTTGGGCGCCGTGAGGTCCTGGGTCGGCTAGAACGCGTCGCTCACCGGGCCAGCTCAAGCCCAGAAGGTCTCGAACGCGTCGGGGTCGCTCGGAAGCGCCAGAACCTCGCGAACGAGGCCGTCGTCGATCGTGAAGAGCAGAACCTGGTCCAGCTCGAGCGTGCGACCGTGGCGGGACCCCCGAGCGCGATAGAGCGCGGCCGCCCGCCCGTCACTCGCGAGCACGTCGACGAGCTCCGAGCTGTACGAACCCCCGGTCTCCTTCGGCAAGCGCGCGAGGAATCGGAAGATCTCGTCCCTTCCACGGTAGATCCCCGCCATGGCGCCGCTCCCCGGGACGGTCCACACGGCGTCCTCCGCGAAGAGGCCGCGCAGGGCAAAGCCCTCCTTCCGTGAGAACGCCTCGAAGATTCTCCGCACGATCGCCTCGTTACCGGCGGTCGGCACGACCCTCCTCCCAGCGCGCGATGAGGCCCTCGACGTGACGTCGCTGAGGGGCGGTGAACGGGATCAGGCCGACGAGCCGGCGCGCCTCGGCCGGGTCGTCGTTTGCGACCGCGGCTTCGAGATGCTCGCGCTGCGGTGTCGGTTGCCGGAGTTGCCTGCGCAACCAGCGCAGGAGGCTCACCGCTGATTGGTCGGTCACGCAGTGGAGGCTATCTCGTGCTCCGCGCGCAGCGGCGCGTCGATCAGGTCCCGGTCTTGGCGTCTCCGGGCTCGTCCGAGCCGGGTGGGTTCGACTCGCTCGCGTCCTCGTCCTCACCGGCGAGGCTGTACGCACTCAGGCGATTCGAGAGACCTGCCATCCAGCTGACCTCTTCGGCTTCGTCGCCAGGCTCGGCTGCGCCCGACCTACCCCGCTTCTTGCGAGAATCGGGCGGGGGTCGCCGGCGAGGTGCTTTCGGCGCATCGCGCCTGCGCTCCTCCTCATCGGGATCGTCTCGGGGCGCCGGGAAGCTCGCCGCTGGCGGGAAGTAAAGGCCCGGCGTCGTCGGCTCGGTATCCGGCTCGCTCGCGATCTTGAGTGGGGGTCTCGCAGACGCGGCGGCGCGTTCCGGTTCCGACGGCTCGAGATCCGGTGGCCGGTTCGGGTCGACGATGTAGTCGGGGAGCGGGCCGAGATCTGGCTCGGGCTCGGGCTCGGGTGGCGGCGGAAGGCGCGCCGGCGTCAAATCGCGAGGCACGACGAAGTCGGGAAGCGGCTCGGGCGCGGCGCTCACGACCGGCTCCTGCTCCGGCAGTTCGACGGGGGTCGGCTCGGGCTCCGGTTCGAGCATGAAGTCGGGTAGCGGCGCAGGCTCCGGCTCGCGCGGCACCGGTGCTTCTGCGAACGGCGGCGCAGTGGGCTCGACCTCTGCTGCGACGGGCTCTGGCGTCGGCTCCGGCACCGCTTCGGGCTCGGGTAGAGGCGTGGGCGCGACGGGCGGCTCCGGCTCGGCGACGGGCCGTGCCTCGGACACCGGCTCCGGCTCACGGAACTCGATGGGCTCCGGCTTGGCCTCCGGTTCGGGAAGCTGCGCGAGCTCGGGAGCGGCTTCCGCGACGGGCTCGGGAACCCGCTCAGGCTCGGGCATGACCTCGGGCTCGACGACCCACTCGACTGCGGGCTCCGGCGTGACGACCGCCTCGGGCTCCGGCGGGCGGAGCGGCTTGATCTCAGCGACCGTTTCCGGCGGCGGCTCGGGAGCAACGACGGGCTCGGGTACGACGATCGGCGCGGGGGCCGGGGCCGGAGCCACGGGAGGCTCGTACACGACGACGGGCTCTGCCTCTGCCACGACGGGTGGCGGAAGCACTGGCGGCGCGGTCAGAGGCGGTTCCTCCGCCTCGGGCGCCGACGTCGGAGGCAGATCCCAGAGCGGGCGCCCGCCGACGGGCCGCTCGCGGAGCGTGTGCCGGCTGACCTTGCCGCCCACGACGGGGAGCTCGTCGACGAAGACGATCTCCCGGGGAACGAGCTGCTCGGGAAGCGCCTGACCGACGAACTGGCGAAGCTCGGCTTCGAGCTGCTCCGTCCCTTCGCTCCCGCCGCGCGGGACGACGTATGCGCGGACGAACTGGCCGCCGCGCTGAAGGTCGCGCAGACCGATCGCGGCGCTCGCGGCGATGGCGCCGTGGTCACGCAGGGCTCGCTCGACCTCGTACGGACCGAAAGTGCGGCCGCGGCTCGTAATGATGTCCTCGGCACGGCCCACGAACCAGAAGAAGCCGTCCTCATCCGCGATCGCGACGTCGCCCGTGACGTACCAGTCCCCGCGGAAAGCACTCTTCGTCTCGTCCGGAGACTCCCAGTAGCCGGCAAACAGCGTCGGCGGGCGCCCGCGCACTGCGAGATCTCCCTCGATGCCGACCGGAAGCTCGCTGCCCTCGCTGTCGATGATCGCGACCTGATGGCCGGGCAGCGCGCGGCCGAGCGACCCGGGCTTGAAGCCGTCGTCGGCTCCGTTTGCGACGACGATGTTCGTCTCCGCCTGGCCGTACCCGTCGTGGATCGTCATCCCCCAGCGCTCCTCGAACGCCGAGATGACCTCGGGCTCGAGGTAGTCGCCCGTCGACACGAGACGGCGCAGTCGCGGGGAACGGAATCGTTCGAGCTCGCGCAACTCGGCGAGAGCGCGGTACTCGTCCGGCGACTGGCAGAGGATGGACGGGCTCAGCCGATAGAGCAGGTCGAGCCGCTCGAGCGGGTCGAACTCTCCCTGGTGGAGGACGACCTCGGCGCCGCGGGACCAGGGCCCCACGAGCGCGTTCCAGACCGCATGCGCCGACTCCGGCGGGGCTGTGCACCACACGGAATCGCCGCGTCCCGCATCCAGCCAGTGCTCCGCCTCCAGGCGCGTCGCAAACAGCGAGCCGTGGGTGTGCGCCACGCTTTTGGCCTCGCCGGACGCCCCTGGTGTCGAGACGATGAACGCGAGATCACGCGAGGCCGTATCGTGCGTCGGCTCGTCGTCGGGAACCTCTGCCGTCCGTCGGTGACGGCCTTCGTTCAGGTAGTGGACTTCTGGCGAGAAGGACATCTGGCTTATCTCCGGCTGGCACGACTCTTCGGCGATGACCAGCACCGCCCCGGTCGAGGAGATTCGGGCCTCGAGCGCGGCGGCCGACAATGCCGGGGAGCAGGGGACCGTCACGCCGCCGATCTTGATGACGCCGAGGATGACCTCGAGCCACTCGAGTCCGCTCCCGGCGAGCACGGCCACCCGATCGTCGGGATGAACCCCGTCCTCGCGCAGGATCGATGCCCAGCGGGTCGCTCCGTCCGAGATCTGCTTGAACGTTCGCGGCTCGATGATGCCGTCCTTGCCGAGGAAGGTCAGAGCGCGACGCTTGGGGTCGCCCGCGAGCACCTCGACGACGTCCCGCGTGAAGTTGAACCGGTCCGGAATCTGCCAGCGCTCATCTGTGAACGCGGGAACGAGGGCGCGTTCGAGCGGCGAGCTGGGAGGCCCATTCTTGCGCGCCCGGCGTTTGCCGATGCGTAGTCCTTTCACGGCACGACCATTATCGACCCGAATGCCGGATTAGCTGAACCCTGAATAGCAGTCCCCTCTCAGCTCGTTCAGCGAGCCTCTTACACTAGTCCAAGCTCAGCGGCGAACGGCGTATCCGCCGAGAGGGCGTCGGGGAGACGAAAACCGCCTGCCTCCTGCAGCGCCTCGATCCGGTCGCCGAGCGCGGGGTGCGTGTTGAAGAGACCGGACAGCGCGAGCACGCCGCGGCGGTCGGAGTCGACGCGGTCGGTGGGGCTCTCGACCCAGAGATGCGCGGTCGAGGCATCCGCGTATCGGATCGACGTCGAGTCGAGCTCGAGCCGGCGCAACGCGAGCGCCATCGCCTCGGGATCGTTCAGGATCTCAGCGGCGCCCGCGTCCGCCAGGTACTCGCGGCGCCGCGAGAGGCTCATCCGGAGCAGGAGTGCCGCGTAGGGCGCGAGGACGAAGCCGACGAGCGCGAGGATGACCACGATCGCTCCGGCCTTGCGCGAGCGCCCGCCGTAGGCCATCGAGCGGAAGCCGATGTCGGCGATGAGCGCGATGACTCCCGCGAAGATCGTGGCGATCGTCATCAGGTAGGTGTCGCGGTTGCGGATGTGCGAGACCTCGTGCGCGATCACGGCCTCGAGCTCGCGTTTCGGCATCGCGCGCAGAAGCCCGGTCGTCACTCCGACATAGCTCTTCTCCGGGCGCAAGCCCGCGGCGAAGGCGTTCGGGGCCGCGTCGTCGACGAGCCGGACCTCGGGCGTCACCGCGAGCCCGGCGCCGATCGACACGTTCTCGACGAGTCGGCGCAGCGGCTCGAGCTCCCTCTCGCCGAGCGGCTGCGCGTGGGTCATGCCGGCGATCATGCTCCGGGAGCTGACGAGCGCGAAGATCGCGTACACGGCCGCGATCGCCAGCGCGACGATTCCGAGCGAGAGATCGAGGGCGAGCCCGATCAGCCCCGCGATCACGAGAAGCAGGACGATGAAGCCGAAGACGACGATGCCGCTGCGGAAGCGGTTGGAGCGGATCTGCTCTTGAAGCGTCACGTCGCCGGCGACAACGAGACCTGCGGCGCCGCCGTATCGCCTTCGGCGGAGAAGAACTCTCTGTCGCGGAACCCGAGCGGCTTGGCGACGAGAACCCAGGGAATGCTCTGGATCGCCGTGTTGAAGTGCATCACGGTCGAGTTGTAGTAGCGGCGGGCTGCGCTGATCTTGTCCTCCGTGTCCGTCAGGTCGTTCTGGAGCTGGAGGAAGTTCTCGGACGCCTTGAGCTCGGGGTAGGCCTCGGCCACCGCGAACAGGCGCCCGAGCGCGACGGTCAGGCCCTCGTTGGCGCCGGCGGCCGCGCCGGGCGTACCGGCGTGCTGCAGCGCCGCGCGCGCCTTCGTGACCTCGTCGAACACGCCGCGCTCGTGCGCCGCGTAGCCGCGCACGGCCTCGACGAGGTTCGGGATCAGGTCGGCTCGCCGCTGGAGCTGCACGTCGATGTTCGCCCACCCGGTGTCCACCTCGTTTCGCAGGCGAACGAGCCGGTTGTAGCCCAGGACGAGGACGACGCCGAGGACGACCACCACACCGACGACGATCCAGAGCCAGAGCACGTTCCGAGTCTATGCGGCGCTCAGCGCGGCGGCGAGCGCGTCGCGGCCGTTCTCGAGCACGGGCTCGCCGTGGGACACGAGGATGCGCTCGATCGGGAGGTCGGCGATCGGTCGCAGCGACTCGGCGAGCGCAGCATGGTTCGTGTTGCCGGGAAGCCAAGACTCCGGGCACATTCGGA
>JBOHBA010000085.1:0-3825 GCA_050698095.1 Gaiellaceae bacterium | reverse complement strand
TCGAAGTCGAGCTCGAGGTCCCGGCGCATCGTGGCGAGCTCCTTCGAGGCGCGCGCCTGCTCGGCGTGCTCCGTGATCGACCTCGAGCGCGCCGGCGAGAGCTCGCCCGCGTGCTCGACGACCTCCTCCAGCGAGCCGTACTGCGCGATCAGCTGCCCCGCAGTCTTGTCTCCGATCCCGGGAACGCCCGGGATGTTGTCGCTCGTGTCGCCCTTGAGCCCGATGAAGTCGGGAACCTGGTCGGGACGAACTCCATAGCGCAGCTGGACGCGCTCGGGCGTGTAGACATGGACGTCCGCCACGCCGCGCGGAGTCATCATCAGGCACACGTTCCCGGACACGAGCTGGAACGCGTCGCGGTCGGTGGAGACGACGCATGTCTTGATCTCCGCTTCGTCCGCCCGCGTCGCGAGCGTCGCGATGACGTCGTCCGCCTCCCAGCCCTCGAACTCCAGGTTCCGGTACCCGAACGCCTCGACGATCGGCCGGAAGTGCGGGAACTGCTCGCGCAGGAGGTCGGGCATGGGCCGGCGCTCGGCTTTGTACTCGGCGTCGATCTCCTTCCGGTGCACGGGCTTCGTGTCCCAGGCCACCGCGACGCCGCGGGGCCGGTAGTCCGACAGGAGCTTGAAGAGCATGTTCGTGAACCCGAGTAACGCGTTCGTCGGCTGACCGTCGGTCGTCTGCAGCTCCTCGGGGAGCGCGAAGAACGCGCGGTAGGCGAGGTTGTTACCGTCGACGAGGAAGAGCTCGGCGTCCTTGACCGGCGCGTCGTCGAGCTCGAGCTCCTCTCCTGTCAGCGTCTTCGGACTCACGGTGCAACGGTATCGACCGCGACCCGCGGCCGCGCTGTACCGATCTCGCGCGAACGGGACCCGGGCGTGCGGATTCGCTCTTGCGCTTGGATACGAGCGTGCGTCGCGTTCCTCTCCTCGCAGGCTCTCGCGTCGTGATCGTCCCCATGGGCGACGACGACGTCGTGATCCGACCGCCGGCGCCACCCGCCCAGGTCGTCGACACGGGCGCCGCCGTACGGGACGCGCTGAGGTTCCCTCTGTCGGGGCCCTCCCTCGACTCGATCGCGCCGCGCGGCGGAAGCGCCACGATCCTGGTCGAGCCATGGGCATTGCCGCTGCCCGGCGCGAATCCGGACCCGCGCCAGGAAGCGCTCGCGGCGATCATGCGGGCGCTCGAGCTCTCACACGTACGGAACGAGCGGCAGACGATTCTCATCGCCGGTGGTCTCGGGCGCCGATTCGGACGGCGCGAGCTCGAACGCCTCCTCCCTCCTCCCGAGGCGCGCGCGTTCCGGGGAAACGTCCTCGTTCACGACGCTGCCGGCGAGGAGCTCGTTCCGATCGCCGGTGGCTCGAGAATCCATCCGGCGCTCCTCGAGACGGAGCTCGTGGTCGTCTTGAGCGCCGCGGAGACGATCCATCGCGGTGGTCCGCGCACGCTCGTCGCAGCATGCGACGCGACGATGTCACGCGGGGGCGACGCGGCAGACTCGCTCCTCGAGGCTGGGGGCGCGCCGGAGTGGGACCGTGCGCTCGAGATCGAGGACGCCGTCGGGCGCGCGGTTCCGCTGCTCGGCGTATCGCTCGTCCTCGACCTTCCCCGACTCACCGGGGCGCTCAGCGGGTATCCGGACGACGACGATGCCGTCGCCCGCATAGGCCGCTCGTGGACTCGCGCGGTGTTCTCGCGCCTCCCCGCCCCGTTGCGACGCGACATCTTGGAGACGATCGGCCGCCGCGTGGCGGCGACCGCGGCGTTCGCCGGTCCGCCGTCGGTCGCCCACGCCGAGGCGCTGCTGCGCGGAGTCGAGCTCCGGGGTACGCAGCTCGACGACCCGCTCGACACGCTGGTGATCGGCGCGCCCTGGATCGGTCCGCACGTTCCCCGCGAGCCCGTCAACGCAGTGACCGCTGCGACCGTCGCCCTGGGTCTCGCGCTCCGGCTCTATCGAAACGAGTTTCCCCTGAGACCCGACGGCACGCTCGTGCTCTGCCACCCGCTCACACGCTCGTTCGCGCCCGGGATCCAGGCGCCGTACGCAAGGATGTTCGAGGCACTCCAGGAGGCCCGCACTCCGGGTGATCTCGTGGCGGCGGAGGCGGCGGCGGCGGCTGACGAGCGAGCGCTCGCGGCATACCGTGCGGGGAAGGCGTGCCACCCGCTTCTTCCATACGCGGACTGGGCGGAATGCGCGCCGGCGCTCGCGCGCCTCGGTCGCGTCGTCGTCGCCGGTTCCCGCGACGCGATCGCCGCGCGCACCCTCGGCTTCGTCCCGAGCCACTCGATCGCGACCGCGCTCGAGATGGCGCACGGCGTGGCCGGCGAAGGCGCCAGAAGCGGGATCCTGCTCGCCCCGCCGTACGCCCCACTGCTCGTGGGCCGGCCGGGCTAGGTCCTACCCCTCGCCGAGGTAGGTCGCGCGGACCTGCTCGTTCGTCTTCAGGTCGCTCGCGGGGCCTTCGAGCGCGATCCGTCCGGTCTCCATCACGTACCCGCGCTTCGCGACCTCGAGGGCCATGAGCGCGTTCTGCTCGACGAGCAGGACCGGCGTCCCCTGCTTGTTGACCTCGACCACTGTCTCGAAGATCCGCTCGACGAAGATCGGCGCGAGTCCCATTGACGGCTCGTCGAGGAGGAGCAGCTTCGGCCGCGCCATGAGCGCGCGGCCGATCGCGCACATCTGCTGTTCGCCGCCCGAGAGCGTGCCCGCCTTCTGCGAGCGGCGCTCCTGCAAGCGCGGGAAGAGCTGGAAGACGCGCTCCATGTCGTCGGCGAAGTTCTCCTTGTCGGTGCGCTGGAACGCACCCATCTCGAGGTTCTCGGTCACGGACATGCGGGGAAACAGCCGCCGCCCCTCCGGGCTCTGGGCAATGCCGTTCTTGACGATCGAGTGCGGAGCGGAGCCCGTGATGTCCGCGCCCTGGAAGCGGATGGACCCCTGACGCGGACGGTTCAGGCCGTTGATCGCCCGCAGCGTCGTCGACTTCCCGGCGCCGTTTGCGCCGATCAAGGTGACGATCTCGCCGGCGTCGACGCGCAGGGAGACGCCCTTGAGCGCGTGGATCGCCCCGTAGTAGACGTGGACGTCGTCGATCTCGAGAACCGGGCCGGCAGCGGGTGCGGGTTCGCTCACGCCGCCGCGCCCTTCCCGAGATACGCCTCGATCACGCGCTCATCCGCCTGGATCTCGGCAGGTGTTCCCTCCGCGATCTTGGCGCCGTACTCGAGGACCGTGATCCGCTCGGAGACGCCCATGACGACCTTCATGTCGTGCTCGATGAGGAGCACCGTGACGCCCTTCTCGTCGCGCATCCGCTTGACGAACGAGATGAAGTTGGCCGTCTCCTGAGGGTTCATGCCCGCGGTCGGCTCGTCGAGGAGGACGAGCGTCGGGCTCGTCGCCAGGGCTCGGGCGACCTCGAGGCGCCGCTGGTCGCCGTACGGGAGGGTTCCGGCGTACTCCTCGTGCCGCCTCGGCAGCCCGCAGTAGACGAGGAGCTCGCGAGCGCGGTCGCGCGCATCCCTCTCCTCGCGCCGGACCCTCGGTGTGCGGATCACGGCTCCGACGATGCCCCCCTTCAAGCGGCAATGCATCCCGACGAGGACGTTCTCGATCGCGGTCATCTGGGAGAAGAGTCGAATGTTCTGGAAGGTGCGGCCGACCCCGAGCTCGACGATCGCGTGCGGCGGCTTGCCCACGACCTCCGTTCCGTCGAAGACGATCGAGCCGGAGGTCGGAACGTAGACGCCGGTGATCTGGTTGAAGAAGGTCGTCTTGCCCGCGCCGTTCGGGCCGATGAGCGCGAC
>JBOHBA010000084.1:0-6218 GCA_050698095.1 Gaiellaceae bacterium | reverse complement strand
CGCTGATGCCGATCATGTGGCTTACCGGCCCGACTTGGGTCCAGGCGCTGCCGCCGCTCTTGGTCGCGCAGGTGCTCGTCCTGGGGCCGGTCGCATTGCTGTGCGTGTACGGGATCGCCTCTAGGATCGGCGGGCGCCTCCTCGGCTACTGGGCCTCGCTGCTCTGGGTCGTCGCGCCGTTCGCGTCTATCCCGCTCTTCGTCGACCGGTACCAGGAGCGCTGGACCGAGCAGTTCCTACCGCAGGCGCTGGGTCTGACTGCGATGCCGGACTTTCCCTCGACGGTGCTCGTCCTCGCCGCGGTGCTCTTCGTCGTACGCTCGCTGACGCCAGGCCATCTGACGGACGCCGTTCTCGCCGGTGTCCTCGTCGGCGCGACGGCCGCGCTCAAGCCCTCGAACTTCCTGATCGCCGGCGGCATCGGTCTGGGCTACGTCGTCGCCCGCCGCTGGCGGGAGGGTCTCACGTGCGCTGCGGGGGCGATTCCGGCGCTCCTCGTCCTGCTCGCCTGGAAGTACCGGGGCCTCGGCGAACTTCCCGTGCTCGCGCTGGAGCAGGCTCGCGTGGCTGCCGGCTCGGTCCCACTCCTCGCGGACCTCCAGCTCGACCGGTACTTCGACCTCGACCTCGCGCACTGGAAGAAGCAGATGGACGACCTGCGTGAGGTGTTCTGGAGCGCCCGCCTCGCCCAGTGGGCGCCTATCGCCGGTCTCGTCGCCGTCCTCCGCGTTCGGCGCGGCGCGGTCGCCGCGCTACTCGGCGGATGGCTCGCGGCGTTTCTCGTCGTGAAGGGCTTCTCACCGCGGGCGAGCATCGAGTCCAACACGTTCTGGCGCCTGCTCATGCCGGCATGGCCCGCGTACCTCCTCCTCTTCGCCTCGATTCCGCTTCTGATCCCGACGCTCGCGCGTCGCCTCGGCGATCGGATCGAGCCGCCACAGGTATCCCCGATCGCTCGTCGCTGGATCGTCGTCACGGCGGTGGTCTGCGTAGCGCTCCCCGCTGCCGCTCTGGCCGCCTCGTCGCCGGCCGAGCTTCCGACCCCCGCGATCTTCCAAGGCGCGCCCGGCGGCGACGGCAGCGACATCCTCGCCCCCATCGACGAGTCGATATCGCTGAGCGTCGCGCGGGAAGACTCAGGAACGCGCCTCACCTGGAGCGACGACGCGAACTGGCGAGGCGACGTCTTCTATCGCATCTACCGCTTCGACGGAGGCGGTGAAGATACGGCCTGTTATCTCTCGGGAGGCGTTGCCTGGTACTGCTACCTGACGGGGACGGCCGTCGCGACGATCCGCGAGCATGCGTACGTCGACCCCGCTGCCCCGCCCGGCGCCACCTACCGGGTGGGCGTCGGCACGAACTGGATCGACGACCCCGGGGAGGGCGACATCTTCGCGTTCAGTCCGCCGGTGAGCGCAGCCGGCTGACCCGCTCCTCGAGCAAGGCGATTCGCTGCGCGAGATCGACGTTCTCGTCGGTGAGCTTCGAGATCACGGTCGAGTAGTGGAGCAGCACGAGCAGGATGAAGAGCGTCGCGACCGCGAAGAGGACTGCGGGCGGATAGCTCGTCACGCCCGCCCAACCGGCGATCGTGTTCAGGCCGTCGCGCCAGACCGAGAGGACGAGCAGGACGACCCCCGTCGCGAGCCAGAGCAGCGCGTAGCGCTCCTTGAGACGGCGGCCACGGACGAGCTCGAGCACGACGAGGATGAGGAGGATCGACGCGATCGCGCCGACGATCGAGACTCGGACAGGCGTCACCGCGACGCGCCTTCGAGACGCGGATACCGCCGCAGGCTCGCCACGAGCAGCGCGAGCATGACCTTGACGATGTAGTAGAGCGACCGGACGAACGTGATCGAGGACGAGCCCGCAGCCCGCTCTCGCATGTCCACCTGCGCCTGCTGCACGCGCATTCCGCTGCGGAGGGCAACGAGCGTCGCCTCGACCTCTGGGTAGTCGTGCGGGAACTGCGTCGCGAACAGCTCGATCCCGGCGTGATTCAGCGCCACGAAGCCCGAGGTCGTGTCGGTCACCCTCTGCCCTCCGAGGATCGATACGAGTCGCGCGAAGACGCCGATGCCGATCCGCCGCGCGAGCGGAGGCCGATAGGCGCCGCCCGCCTCGACGAAGCGCGACCCGATCACGAGATCGGCATCGCCGGCCTCGACTGGAACGAGGATCTTCGGGAGCTCGGACGCCGCGTGCTGGCCGTCTCCGTCGAGGCGGACCGCGAGCTCGTACCCCTGCGCGAGCGCGTACCGAAAGCCGGTCTGGACGGCGCCGCCGATGCCGACGTTGAACGGGAGCCTGAGCACGGTGGCGCCGTGAGCCAGCGCGACCTCAGCCGTGTCGTCGCTCGAGCAGTCGTCGACGACGACGACCTCGATCTCGGCGTCGAACGCCTTGATCTCGTCCACGACCCCGCCGATCGCTCCGGACTCGTTCCAGGCAGGAACGATCGCGACGAGCAGTCGCGCCGTCACACGCGAACTCCGGCTTCGAGCCCGACGAGCTGGAGCAGCCGCCTGGCTCGGTGCGCATACGTGTGCTCGTCGAGCACGCGCTCGCGCGCCCGGCGGCCCATCTCCTCGGCTTGCGCAGGATCGGCGACCAGCTCCCGATACGCCGATACGGCCTCCTCCGCGCTCTCGACGACGACGAGCTCCTGCCCCGGCTCGAACCAGCGCTCGATCCCCTCGTGCGGATTCGAGACGATCGCTGCGCCGGACGAGGCGAGCTCGAACGGCCGCGCCGTCGACGACCCGGCGACGGAGGCATGCGGGCGGCGCGTGATGTTGAGGTTCACGCGCGCGGCCGAGATCGCGCGGGCGAAGACGTTGAAGGGAACGTCGCCGAGCGTCCGCGCGGCGCCGGTGTCCCCCTGGAAGTCGAGCCCGCCGAGCGCGAAGCCGAGCTCCGACGCAAGCCTCGAAGGCTCCCCCACCATCGTCTTCATCCAGTCGCGCCGGAACTTGTCTCCGTAGCCGTAGAAGAAGACGTCCACCTCCTTGTCCACCGGTTGAGGCGAGAAGAACTCGGGATCGGCGCCCCAGTAGAGCGCATCGGCCCGCCGCGCGCCCAGCTCGAGCAGGCGAGGGATGCCACCCTCGGAGTTCGAGAGGACGAGGTCGTACTCCCACGGGTCGGCGCCGTGGTACGGGTTGAAGCCGGTGTCCATGCCCCCGAACTCGGGCAGGCTCATCGGCACGTCTCCGTCGTAGAAGACGATGGGAATCCCGAACCGCGCGCGCAGCGTGTCGGGAATCCCCCGGAGGTGCGCCATCGGAACCGTGAAGACGACGATCGCGTCAGGCTTCTCCCTCTCGACGAGCCGCTCGAGGTGGCGCTTCCAGCGCGGCGTCACCAAGCGGCGGATCGTCTCGCGCGTCAGCCGATCGAGGCCCGAGTCTTCGGGATGCGACTCGTCCCGCCGCAGGTAGCGGTCGCCCTTGACCCGCGCGAGCGCGTTGCGCACGACCTGGTAGGACTCGCCTTCGAGGTATGCCGGGTTCGGCGCGACGCGCCACCACGGGGACTCCACCGGCCGCCCTCGATACGGCGTCACGACGAGATCGACGCCCGCCTCGTACATCCCCTTCCAGAGCTGCCACCAAGCCGGAGTGCAGCCGTAGCGGAAGTCGAGGTCGACCGCGGACGCAACGGCGAGGATTCTCGGCGGCGGCGTCATCAGTAAGCGCCCCGCCGCGTGATCACAGCCGGAATCGTGCGCGCGATGATCGTGATGTCGAGCCAGATCGACCAGTTCTCGAGGTACGTGAAGTCGAGGCGGACGAGGTCGTCGAACGTCAGCCCGGAGCGGCCGGAGATCTGCCAGAGCCCGGTCATGCCGGGGAGAACGGCATACCGCGCCCGGTGCCAGTCCTCCAGCAGGCGGTAGTCGCGGAGCGGGAGCGGCCGCGGCCCGACGAGGCTCATCTCCCCCTTGAGGACGTTCATGATCTGCGGGATCTCGTCGAGGGAGAAGCGACGGAGGAGTCGCCCGACCCACGTCACGCGCGGGTCGTCGCGGATCTTGAAGAGCGCGCCCTCGGCCTCGTTCACAGCCTCGAGCTCGTCCTGCAGCGACGACGCCTCCGCCACCATCGTCCGGAACTTGAGCATCCCGAACTCACGCTCGCCGACGCCGATGCGCCGATCGACGAAGAAGACCGAGCCGCGCGAGCCGAGCTTCACGGCGAGAGCGATCAGCGCCCACAGGGGCAGTCCCAGGATCAAGACCAGACCGCTGACCACGATGTCGAACGTCCTCTTGACCGCCCAGTCCCAGCCGGTGAGGGCCGGCGGACGCAGTTCGAAAAGCGGCGCTCCGTGGCCGGGAACGTACTCGCCGCGCTGCACGAGGAGCTCAGTCGTCTCGGGAGCGAGCCGAACCCTGATTCCCTGACGGTGTGCTTGCTCGACCACCTCGAGCACCGCTCGCTCCTCGAGCGAGGCCTCGGCGAGGATCACCTCGTCGGGACGCACCTGCTCGAGCACGAGCGGGAGCTCGGCCCGGGAACCGAGTAGTGGAATCCCCGGAACGGGATCGGGGGCGACGGCGCCGACGAACTCGTAGGAGAGGCCGCCGCGTGCGGCAGCAAGCGAGTGACGCAGGCGAACGAGAGTGTCACCTTCGCCCACGAGCACGACGCGCTTCCGGATGCCCGCCAAGCGCAGCACCTCGAGCGACGCGGACTCGTAGGCCGCGCGCAGCAGCCCGATCGTCACTGCCGCGACGACAACCGAGGTGGGGATGAGACCCGAGGTCGTGAAGTCGTAGCTCGTGCCGATCCCGAACGCGAGCACGATCAGCGCGACCACGATGAGGCAAGCGAGAATCCTCCCTGCGCCCGGCCGCCGCTCGCGCTGACGGTAAAGCCCCGCCTGCGCGAAGACGAGGACGGTGATCGGCGCAGCGAACCTCAGCCATTCGGCTGGCCCCTCCCGCCACAGGATGCCCCAGAGGACCTCGTCCCCCGCAATGAGCTGGCGAATGGCGAGGGCCAGGTAGATCCCGAGAGCGAGCCCGACGACGTCGAGGATCACGAGCGCGATCACGGAGAGAGCGCGGCGGACGACCGTCAGGATCGGTCCGCGCGAGAGCAGGTAGAGGCGGGACGCGCGCACGTCCCGACCCGTCGGTGACGGCTTCGGCGCAGGACGCGACATCTCAGCCGGCGGAGCGGCCTTGGACACGCTTGAAGCTTAGAGCCGCGCCACGTCGTCCCACGTGAGGACGGGCGCGTCGTCGAGTATCGCGGCCGTGAGCGCGTCGAGGTCGGTCACGCTCGCGCGGCGCGCGAGCAGTCGGAGGAACACGTGGATCATCGCTCGCCGCCGCCGGTCGAGCAGGTCCGTGTCGTGGAAGTAGATGTGCGTCACTGGCGGGAGCGGGTGACGGCGGAGAAGCGCCCGCCCGAGATCCCCGAGCGAGTGCGTCGTCGGAATCGCACGCAGGAGTCGGCCCGATGGAAGCGGCACGCGGGCGGGCGCGGACAACGACGCCCAGCGCTCTCCTTGCGCGAGATACGGCGGGCGCAGCGCACGCGGCGTGCAGTCCACGTATCCGAGCTCGGCGCACGCCTCTGCCACCTCCGCGTCCGAATACCAGCCGCCGCCGCAGAACAGCGTCGGCAAGAGCCCGCGCTCGCGTAGCCGCGTGCCTTCGGCAAGGACTCGCTCGCCGGTCGCGTCGCTCGTCGGCCGAGCATGGGCGGGCGCTGTCCAGTGCGTGTGCTGACCGAGCGGGCCGCGAGTGGCCGCTTCGCGGGCACGCTCCAGCCAGAGCGCCTCGTCCTCGCCGAAGGCCGCGTCGGCCGGGCGCATCAGCGCCGCGATCCGAAAACCGCCCGGCTTCCGCTCCTGCAGCGCGGAGAACCTCCTCCACACCTCGTCGTCGAGCGGTCGCTCCACGTGGCAGGAGACGACCGCGTACCGTTCCCGCGACGTGGCGCCCATCGTCCGAGAAGTATCCCGGTAGCCCTCGATGCGACGCTCGACTGCGGCCCTCGTCGTGTGCCTCGTCGCAGCGGGACCGCGACTCGTCGTGCTAGCCCGCGAGCGCGAGACGATCCTCGAAGAGTTCGTGGACAAGAGCGACCGCTTCGCCGTTACGCTCGTCGAGCACGGGACGTTCGGCTTTCTCCCCGGCGTCCCGTCCGCGTACACGCAGCCGCTGTACGGCTGGTTCCTCGCGGGTCTCTACCTTCCGT
>JBOHBA010000083.1:0-13906 GCA_050698095.1 Gaiellaceae bacterium | reverse complement strand
CACGAGGATCGTCGCGAGGTCGGCGAGCAGGTTGAGGATCACGTAGAGCGCCGCGATGAGCAGGGCGACGGCCTGCACCACTGGCATGTCGCGCGCGCGAACGGAGTCCACGAGGAGAAGCCCGACGCCCTGGTAGTTGAACACCGCCTCGATGACGACTATGCCGCCGGCGAGGTACGCGAGGTTCAGCGCGGTGACCTGGAACGTCGGTGCCAGCGCGTTCGGCACCGCATGACGCCAGAGGACGCGACGCTCCGGCAGCCCTTTCAGCCTCGCCATCTCGACGAAGTCGCTCTCGAGGATCTCGACCGTCGACGCGCGCATGATCCGCGCCGTGTACGGGACCACGGCGATGACGAGGGTGACGACCGGAAGGATGAGCTCCCTCGGGTAGTGCCAGGGACCGACGCCTGGCTCAGTCACCGCGACCGCCGGGAGCCAGGTGAAGACTGTCGTCGCGAAGAAGACGGCGAGGGTGATACCGACGACGAACTCTGGAAGCGCGGCGAGCCCGAGCGTGACGACGGACGTCGTCTGGTCGAACGCGCTGTCTCGCCGGCGAGCGCTCGCGGCACCGAGGATGATCCCGAACGGCACGCTGATGACCGCTGCGATGAGCATGAGGAACAGCGAGTAGACGAGCCGCTCACCGAGGACCTCCGTGACAGGCAGGCTGTTGGCCAGCGAGTTGCCGAGGTCGCCGGTCAGCACGCCCGAGATCCACTCCCAGTACTGCGTGAGCACGGGCTTGTCCAGCCCCAGCTGACGGCGTAGCTCCGTAAGGGATTCCGGGGTGGCGCTCCGCCCGAGGATCGAGCGCGCGGCGTCTCCCGGCAACGCCTGCGTCGCGGCGAAGATGATCACCGACGTGATCCACAGCGTGACGAGCCCGAGGAGAAGCCGGCGGACGATGAACCCTGTCAAGCCATGCATCGATGCGGGAAGCGGGTGGGTGCCGGGCCGGAGCCCGACACCCGTGTCCGCTCAGACGAAGTAGATGGTCCTGAAGCCGTTGCCGTATTTGTTGAGGTTGAGCGTGCCGCGGTCGACCTTGTAGCCGGCGACCTTGGCCGAGTATCCGTCGGTCAGGTTCTTGAAGCCCCAGATGATGAGGCCGCCGTCGTTGTACTCCATTCGCTGCATCTCTTTGATGATCTCGGCACGCTTCTTCTCGTTGACCGTGGCGAGCGCCTGCCTGTACAGCGACTCGAACCTCGCGTAGCCGGAGTACTGGTCCCAGTGCGTCTCGTTGAACGGCGCCGTCTTGAGAACGCCGGCCGCCGCCTGCAGCAGGTAGTTGCGAGTCCCCCAGTAGTCGGCCGAGAACGGCCACTTCAGGTACTGGTCGCCGTAGATCGTGCCGCCGTCGACGTTCTTCACAGTGACGTTCACGCCGCCGGCCTTCGCATTCTGGGCGAAGATCGTCGCGCCCTCGACCATCCCGGTGTCCGCCGGGCTCGTGATCAGCTCGACGCTGAGGTTCTCCTGGCCCGCCTGCTTGAGCAGCGATTTCGCCTGCTCTGGGTCGTACGTCCGCTGCGGGAACTCGTCGCCCGCGTAGGCGGGGTCGAACGGGGAGTAGATGTCGTTGCCGACGCGGCCGTAGCCGGAGAGGCCCTGCTGCACGACCTGCGGTCGGTTGATCAGCAGGCGAAACGCCCGCCGCACACGGACGTCGTTGTACGGCGCGACGTCGACCCGCATGCAGAGCGGCGTCCAGGCGCCCGTCTGTGCCGTGTAGATACGCAGGGTTTTCCGACCCTTGACGATCGGCACCTGGGCGAAAGGCACGTCCGCCATCGCCTCGATCTGCCCCGACAGGAGCGCGTTCACCTTCGCCGCGTCGGACGGGAAGTTGATGATCCGCACCTGGTCGAAGTACGGCTCGCCGGAGCGCCAGTAGTTCTCGTTCTTCACGTGCACGCTCTCGCGACCGGGCGTGAAGCTCTTGACCTTGAACGGACCCGTGCCGATGTACTGCAGCGGCCCCTTGCCCACCGCGTTCGGCTGGTAGCCCTTCGGCACGACACCCTGGAAGTACTGGGCGAACGCCTCCAGCAGCGTGACGTCGCCCCGTGAAAGGGTGAGCCTGCACGTGCGCTTGTCGAGCTTCTTGATCCGTCTTGCGTCGATCGCGCCGAACGCCGCGTTGCCGAACAGCTTGAGCTTCGGGTTCTTCGTCCGCTTGATCGAGTAGATGACGTCGTCGATGTTCAGTGTCTTGCCGTTGTGGAACTCGATGCCGTCCCGCACGCGGATGAGGTACTGGTTGGCCTTCTCGGCCTTCAGCTCCTCGGCGAGATGGAGCTGGATCTTGCCTTTCTCGTCGAAGCGGGCGAGGCCCTCGAAGCCCGCGACGAGACGCGCGATGTCCGACTTCGCGACGATGTGCTGGCCGTCGATGAAGTCGGTCGTACCGCCGGACGTCGCCTGCCGGAACGTGCCTCCTCGCTTGATCTGGGTCCTCGCGAAGGCGGCCTCCGTCAACGGGCCGAACGTGGTGCCTGAGACGACGATTCCGAGTGCCGCCGCTCGGCGGAGAAGATCTTGACGGGTCATGCCGCGCTCAACCTCGCGGCTCAGTGCTTCGTCGGCCATTGCCATGGGCGCCCTCCTCGGGCTCGCAGGGATGGAGCGATTCAACTCCACCGCGGGACGAAAGACAAGTGTCGTTCCTCTGTCCTCCGCAACGTGCGCTGCCCGTGACGGAGGCCGCGTTGTCGCGCGATTCTTTCAAATGTAGGGTTGTCAGTCAATCGGACATTTCTGATGAGCGAGAACTGGCTCCTTCCCACCATCGAGCGCACCTCCACGATCGAGCAGGTGCACCGGACGCTGCGCGACGCGATCGTCGAAGGAGAGATTCCCGAGGGGTCGCGGCTGGGGGAGGTCCGCCTCGCCCGGATGCTCGGGACGAGCCGCGGAACCGTCCGCGAGGCGATTCGGCACCTAGTCCAGGAAGGAATCGTCGAGACCAAGCTCCACCGAGGCGCCTCAGTGGCCGCCCTGTCCAGCCTCGACCGCCTGGATGTCTACATGGCACGTGAGGCGATCGAGGTCTGGGCGGCGAGGTGGCTCGTCGAGCAGGGCGACGGCATCGACCTCCGCCCGCTCGAGGAGGCCATGGAAGAGCTCCGAGCAGCGGCCGTCGGAGAGGACCGGCCGACCGAACGCGTCATCGCCGCCGACATCCGCTTCCACCGAGAGCTCGTCGGTCTGACAGGGAGCCCGCGCCTCGCGCGGGCCTACGAGACGCTTGCCGCCGAAGCTCGCATGCTCCTTCGGCACCAACCCGCGTATCCGTGGCGGAAGTACGTCAGCGATCACGAGACGCTATTCGAAGCCCTCGAGCGGCGTGACCCGCGAGCGCCCGATCTCGTCGCGGAGCACCTCCGCCTGAGTGCCGATCTCATCCGTGGAGAGATCACAGGCGTCGGCCATCCGGCTGCGCGCTCGGACGGGCGATAGCGCCCGTACCTCGCACGCCTGCGAACCGTAGAGTTGCTCGTCCTTGGCCGAGTGGAGCAGCATCGTCGTTCCCGAGCTCGCGGAGCTCGATCAGTTCGCGCTCGGAATGACAATCGGAGAGGTGAAGGCGCGGTACGGCCTCGACGAGGTCGTCAAGTTGAGCTGGAACGAGAACCTGTTCGGGCCGCTCCCCGGGCTGCTCGAGGCCGTGCACGCGGAGCTCGAGAACGTCTGGCTCTACCCGGAGCAGCCGTACATCGACTTCCGGAACGAGGTGGCCGCTTCCATTGGAGCGAGTCCGACCAACGTCGTCCCGGCCCACGGCAGTCTCGCCCTGCTCGGCCACGTGGCGAGTCTGTTGCTGCGTCCCGGTGCGCACGTCGTGGCGCCGGAGCTCACCTACGGCCTGTACGCGCAGATCTCGGCAACGCGCGGCGCGACTGTTCATCGCGTGCCGATGCAGGGGCTGGCGATCGATCTCGGGGCGCTGGCCGAGACAGCGCAGCGCGTGGATGCGCGCATCGTCTGGATCTGCGATCCCAACAACCCGACGGGTGCCTTGCTCGTGCAGGCCGAGTGGAACGCGTTCCTCGAGGCTCTGCCCGACCGCTGCGTCGCGGTCGTCGACGAAGCCTACGCCGACTTCATCTCGCCGGATGGACGCGTTCGCCGCGAGGACGACGTGCTCGGCGGTCGGCGCGTGATCGTCCTCCGCAGCTTCTCCAAGCTGTTCGGGCTCGCTGGGCTGCGACTCGGCTATGCGGTCGTCGACGAGGATCTCGTGCCGTACTTCGATCTCATCGAGGAGCCCTACAACGTGAACTGCGCCGCGCTCGCCGCCGGCTGTGCATGTCTGCGCGCGCCCGAAGCCGTCGTCGAGCGTCGCGAGGAGGTTGCGACCGCACGTGCAGCGCTCTCAGACGGCCTCCGCGCCGCCGAGCTCGAGCCGCTCCCGTCGGTGACGAACTTCGTGCTCGCTCGGCTCGACGTCGATGACGCCGTTCTCGCAGATCGCCTGGCCGAGCGCGGTCTCCTGATCCGCCCTGGCTCGGACTACGGCTTGCCAGGCTACGCGCGTATCACGGTCGGCCCGATACCGCTTATGGAGCGAGTCTGCGTCGAGCTCGCCGAAGTCTGCGCCTCGTTGCGAGGCTGAGTGCGCGTGGCCCGTCTGCTGTGCGACTCGTCGATTCCGCTCGATCAGACTCGAGATGCGCTCGACGGGCTCGATGTCCTCGTCGAGACTTCGGAGCCGCCCTGGACCGGGGATGACGTCGTCGGCCTCCTCTCCTTCGAGCCCGTGACCGCAGCCGACATCGGCCGTCTCCCGTCGCTGCGTGTCATCGCGACGCCCAGCGTCGGAGTGGATCACGTCGATCTCGAGGCCGCGACGCGACGCGGCGTCTGGGTGTGCAATGTGCCCGACTACTGCGTCGAGGAGATGGCCGATCACGCGCTCGCGCTCCTGCTCGCGTTGGTGAGAGGTGTCGTCGAGCTCGACCGGAGCGTGCGCGCTGGAGAGTGGAACTACGAGGCGGCCGGCCTGCTGCAGCGTACGTCCGACGTTCGGCTTGGCGTCATCGGCTTCGGCCGCATCGGCCGCGCACTGGCCTCGCGTGCACGGGCTCTGGGCATGGAGGTGTGCGCGCACGACGTGCTGGTCTCGAACGAGGCGATGGCGGCTGCGGGGGTGCGCCCCGCGACGCTGTCCGAGCTGCTCGAGTCCTCCACGGCGGTTTCCCTCCATGCCCCCCTGACATCCGAGACGCGTGGGCTGCTCGCGGCGCGCGAACTCGCCCTGCTGCCGCATGGCGCGTTCGTCGTCAACGTGTCGCGAGGCGGGCTCGTCGACACGGCGGCGCTGCTCGATGCTCTCGAGAACGGTCACCTCGGCGGGGCGGCGCTCGACGTGCTGGAGGTCGAGCCACCCTCACCCGATTCGGCGGCGCCGACGGCGCAGCGGCTCATCGTCACGCCTCATGCCGGCTGGTACAGCGAGCGGGCCGAAGACACCGTCCTTCGACGAGCGACCGAGTCCGTGCGGGACGTGCTCGAGAGCCGGACACCCCGGGGCGCGGTCAACCGGCCGGCCTGAGACTGGTAGCGTCAACCCGCGCCATGCGCGATCGGCCGCACATCGTCCTCTTCGTGGTCGACCAGCTCTCGGCGCTCTTCCTGAGAGCCTACGGTCACCCCGTCACGCGAACACCCGTGATCGACTCCCTCGCGGAGGGGGGCGTCGTCTTCGAGAACGCCTACTGCCCGAGCCCGCTGTGCGCCCCGGCGCGCGCTGCGCTGGTGACCGGCACGCTGCCGTCGAGAAACGGCGTCTACGACAACTCGGCGGAGTTGCCGGCCTCGTTGCCGACCTTCGCCCACATACTGCGGCTCGAGGGCTATCGAACCTGCCTGTCGGGGAAGATGCACTTCGTCGGGCCGGATCAGCTGCACGGCTTCGAGGAGCGTCTGACGACCGACATCTACCCCGGGGACTTCGGTTGGACTCCCGACTGGAGCCGCCCTGACGAGCGGGTCGACTGGTGGTACCACAACATGAGCTCGGTCAAGGAAGCCGGCGTTGCCGAGATCACGAACCAGCTCGAGTTCGACGACGAGGTCACCTTCCACAGCGTACGCCGTCTCTACGATTTCGCCCGCTTCGAGCGGGACGCTCCACTCTTCCTGTGCGTCTCGTTCAGCCATCCGCACGACCCGTACGTGGCTCGCCGCCGCTACTGGGATCTCTTCCGCGACGACGAGATCGACCTTCCGGCAGTCCCCCGGAAGCCGTACGGAGAGCTCGATCCACACGAGCGCAGGCTGTGGCGCGCGTCGGCGATGGACGAGGTCGAGATCACGGACGACGACGTCCGTGCGGCACGGCACGGCTACTACGCGAACCTCAACTACGTCGACGAGCGGATCGGCGAGGTGCTCGCCGCGCTCGAGGCGTGTGACCTTGCCGAGAGCACCGTCGTGATGTTCGTCTCCGACCACGGCGAATTCCTGGGAGAGCACGGGCTTTTCTACAAGATGTCGTTCCGGGAGCACCCCGCCCGCGTGCCCTTCCTCGTGTACGCCCCCTGGCGGTTCCGCTCCCGGCGCGTGCGCGAGCCCGTGTCACTGGTCGACCTGTGTCCGACTCTGGCGGACCTGGCCCGTCCCGGGCTGTCGGGCGAGCTACCGCGCGCGGTCGACGGGCGTGGCCTCGTTCCGCTGCTCGATGGGAGCGCCGAGGATCCGAACGCGACGGTGCTCGGCGAGTACCTAGCAGAGGGAGTCTCGGGCCCGATGGTCATGATCCGGCGAGCACGCTGGAAGCTCATCCACACGGCGAGCGACCCGGACCAACTCTTCGATCTCGAGAGCGACCCGGAGGAGCTCCGCAATCTTGCCGAGGATGCGGGTCACGCGAAGGTCGTGGACGACTTTCGCGCCGACGTCGCTCGACTCTGGGACCTGGGCGCGATCGATCGCGACGTGAGGGAGAGCCAGCAGGCACGGCTCACCGTCTTCCGCGCACTACAGCAGGGAACGATCCACCCGTGGGACTTCCAGCCGGCTCGACCGGCGGCCGAGCGGTACACGCGCAACACCATGGACGTGGCGCAGCGCGACCAGCAGTCGCGCTTCCCGCCGCTGCGGACACGCTAAGCGCGCTCCCGCCTTGCGAACGCCTCGATGCCGTCCCGCAACTCCGGCGTCTGCGAGAGCGCCGCGTACGCGAGGCGCTCGACGAGCAGGGCAGCCTCACGCGACGACTCGCCCATGGCGTCGATCGCTTCCTTCGTGAGCGAGGCCGCGAGGGCCGGCAGCGCCGCGAGGCGTTGAGCGTGCTCGACCGCCCGAGCGAGCGCCTCACCTTCAGGGACTACCTCTGTAACCAGCCCGACTCGGAGCGCCTCCGCTGCGTCGAGTCGCTCGCGCAACAGCGCGAGCTCCTTGGCTCGTGCCGTACCGAGGAGGCGAACGAGCCGATGCGTGCCGCCCGAGGTCGGAAGGATGCCGAGCGCGACCTCGGGGAAACCGAAGACCGCCGTCTCGTCCGCGATGCGGAAGTCGGCGGCGAGCGCGAGCTCCAGCGCGCCCCCGAGGCAGTACCCGTGCACGGCGGCGAACGTCGGGAGCGGGAGCCGGGCGAAACGCTCGTAGACCGCCCCGGTATCGCGGTAGTACGCGATGCACGCCTCTGGATCCCGCTCCTGGAACTCCGTGATGTCGGCGCCCGCGGAGAAGGCGCGGCCCTCGCCCGTGAGCACGAGCGCCCGGCTGGTGCGTACAGCGTCGTCGAGCTCGGTCGCGAGCGCTTGCTCGACCGCGGTCGAGAGCGCATTCAGCTTCTCGGGACGCGTGAGCGTCAGGACGCAAACGTCGCCCTCGTGGCCCACGTCGACGAGCTCACCCATCGCGCTATCGTCTCGCGCTTTGGCCGCCTCCGCAACCGCGAGCGCCGGATGCGCGGATCGAGCTCTCGCCCGTAGAGTCCAGGCCTGTGAACACTGACGTCTTCATCACCTGCGCGGTGACGGGTGTCGGAGCGACGACCGACCGCTCGGAGCTCGTGCCGGTAACGCCCGCGCAGATCGCGGACGCCGCTCTCGAGGCGGCACGTGCAGGAGCGGCGATCGCGCACATCCACGTCCGGCATCCGGAAACGGGCGGTCCGTCGCGCGATCCGGCCCTCTACCGGGATGTCGTCGAGCGGGTTCGCGCCTCGGAGGTCGACGTCGTTCTCAACCTCACGGCCGGCATGGGCGGTGACCTCGTCCTCGGCGGCGTCGAGTCGCCCCTTCCACCGAACCCCGAGGGCACGGACATGGCCGGCGCCACGGAGCGGCTCGCGCACGTCGCCGAGCTCCGGCCGGAGATCTGCACGCTCGACTGCGGGACGATGAACTTCGCAGAGGGCGACTACGTGATGACGAACACGCCGTCGATGCTGCGCGAGATGGCGCGGCAGATCCAGGCGCTCGGCGTGCGTCCCGAGATCGAGATCTTCGACACCGGGAACCTGGTCTTCGCCAAGCGGCTCGTGGCCGAGGGTCTCGTCGACGAACCGGCGATGTTCCAGCTTTGCATGGGCATTCCCTACGGCGCGCCGGACGACCCGGCGACGCTGCTCGCCCTGGTCAACCAGCTCCCACACGAGTGCGTCTTCTCGGCTTTTGCGATCGGCCGGATGCAGCTTCCCTTCGTCGCGCTCGCACCGCTCGTCGGGGGCAACGTCCGCGTCGGGCTGGAGGACAACATCTGGCTCGAGAGGGGCGTGAAGGCGACCAACGGAGCGCTCGTGGAGCGGGCCGTAACGATCCTGGAGGCGATGAACGTTCGTGTGCTCGGCCCGGCCGAGGTGCGCGAGAAGCTCCGCCTGACGCGCACCTGATGCCGGTCGCGCTCGTCGGGGGTGGCGTGATCGGAGGCGGCTGGGCAGGTCGTCTCGTCGAGAACGGCGTCGACGTGATCGTGTTCGACCCCCATCCCGAGGCGGAGCGGCGTGTGCGTGAAGTGCTCGAGAACGCCGAGCGCGCGTGGGCCTGGTTGACGCTGGCCCCCCGTGCTCGCGGCTCGGTCTCGTTCGCCTCCTCTCTCGCTGAGGCCGTGCGCGACGCCGATCTGATCCAGGAGAGCGCGCCGGAAGACGAAGCGCTCAAGCGCCGGCTGCTCGCGGAGATCGACGAGCACGCTCGACCGGACGCGCTCGTGTGTTCCTCCACGTCCGGGCTCCTGCCCTCCCGACTGCAGACCGAGATGACGCATCCCGACCGCTTCGTCGTCGCGCATCCATTCAACCCCGTGTACCTGCTACCACTCGTCGAGATCGTCGCGGGACAGCAGACGTCCGAGAGCGCCGTCGAGCAGGCCGTCGCGTTCTACGCCTCGCTCGGAATGAAGCCTCTGCGGGTGCGCAAGGAGATCGACGGATTCGTGGCCGATCGGATGCTCGAGGCGTTGTGGCGCGAGGCTCTGTGGCTCGTCCACGACGACGTCGCCACCGTCGAGGAGGCCGACGACGCGATCCGGTACGGAGCCGGGCTGCGCTGGGCGCAGATGGGAACGTTCCTCACCTACCGCATCGCCGGGGGAGACGGCGGAATGCGGCACTTCCTGGCGCAGTTCGGCCCGGCGCTCGAGTGGCCCTGGACAAGGCTGACGGACGTTCCGGAGCTGAGCTCGGAGCTCGTCGAGAAGATCTCGACGCAGTCCGACGAGCAAGCCGCCGGCCTCTCCGTTGGCGAGCTCGAGCGCATTCGCGACGACAATTTGGTCGCCGTTCTGCAGGCGCTGCGATCCCGTGAATACGGCGTGGGTGCACTGCTCCGGGAGCACGAGGCCAGACTGTTCGCGACAGCTCCACCCACGACGATCGGCGCCGATCCGACTCGACCGCTCCGCCTCTACGAGACGGCGGTCGACCCGTCGTGGGTGGACTACAACGGCCACATGACCGAAGCCCGGTACGGCGACGTCTTCGGCTACGCGACCGACGCGTTCCTGCGTCATCTCGGCCTCGACGAGGCGTACCTCACCGGCGGACACAGCGCGTACACCGTCGAGACGCACATCCGGTATCTCCGCGAGGCGGCCGCGCGCGAGCCGCTCTCGGTGGAGACACAGGTACTCGGAGCCGACGAGAAGCGACTCCATCTCTTCCATGTGCTCACGCACCGACTGCGCGGCGAGACGCTCGCGACCGGCGAGCACCTGCTGCTGCACGTCGATACCGAGCAGGGCAGGACTGTTCCCTGGTGCGAGCCCGTCGCGGGTCGCGTCGCCGCGACTGCCGATGCACATGCGGCTCTGCCGGCCCCACCGGACGCCGGCAGATCGATCGCTATGCGACGCTGAGGAGTGCCACACCGACGACGACGAGGACAGCGCCCGCCAGACGTCGTACTCCGACTCGCTCGCGGAGCACTGGCACGGCGAGGAGCGTGGCGATGACGACGCTCGTCTCGCGCACTGCCGCGACGGGGGCCGCGGGAGCTCGCGCGAGCGCCGCGAGCACGAGGACGTAGGCGCCGAACGTCGCCAACCCGGCTGCGGCCGCAGGGAGTCCGACCGCGGCGCGGACAGCTCCCTTGCCTCGGCGCCACAGCGTCAGCGCGACGAAGCCGGCCGTGGCCGGGATCATCGACAGCTCCTCGTAGACGACCGGAGACGCGTAGCGGATCCCACGCTGGTCCAAGAGCGTGTACGAGGCGATACATAGCCCAATCGCGAGCGCGAGCGCGAGATCTCCCGCCTTACCGGGCGCTCGGAGCCCGCGAACGAGGACGACGCCGAAAGCGACGAGCAAGACGCCTCCGACCTGCGCTCCCGAGGCCGCCGCGCCGAGCAGCGCGATCCCTCCGAGGAGCACCAGCACGGGAGCCGATCCGCGCGCGATCGGATAGACGAACGACAGCTCGGCGCGCCCGTAGGCCGCCGTCAGCAGCACGAAGTAGAGGAGCTGGAGGCAGGATGTGACGACTAGATAAGGCCAGACCTCGGGCTCCGCCTCCCACGTCAGCACAGCCAGCGGGGCGAAGACAACCACGCCCACGACGAGCGCTACGGCTGTCGTCGCCTCGATGTCGCGCGCCCGAGCGAGGAGAAGATTCCACAACGCGTGCACGAAGGCCGCGCCGAGGGCGAGTGCGAGTGCCGAGGTGGCCATCGGCACGCAATCCAATCAGGACGCGTCTACACGGTGAACGATGCCGCGCGGATGACTGGCGTTCGACGGGAGCTTCAGCGATCGTCCGGATCTATTACGGGCAGCTCTTCGTCCTCTCCCAGGCTGAGCAGCTGGGCGCTCTCGGCCGGGAAGCTGACCCGTACCCGCGCGCCGACCGGCAACGCGCTCGCCCGCTCGGTCGAGAGATCCGCGCTCCATTCGGCTGTGCCGGTGTCCACATGCAATCTCGTAACTGCGCCGAGGAACGTATGCGAGACGACCTCGCCGACGAGACCGCCACCGTCTGTCGCCGCTTCGAGCCCCACGGTCTCGGGGCGCACGAGCACCAGGACGCGCTCGCCGCGCTTCTTGCCGCGGGCGGCCGTGACCGCAACTCCCGTCCCCGCGATTTCGAGCTCGCCGCGCTCGGCGTCGCTGACCGTCGCCTGAACCCGGTTCATCGTCCCGACGAACTCGGCGACGAACGGCGTCCCCGGCGCTCCGTAGATCTCGGCCGGCGGCGCGATCTGCTCGATGCGACCTCGAGACAGGACGGCAACGCGGTCCGAGATTGACAGCGCCTCCTCCTGATCGTGGGTCACGTAGATCGTGGTGATGCCGAGCCTCGTCTGAATCCGGCGGATCTCCTCCCGCAGCTGCACGCGGACCTTCGCGTCGAGCGCCGAGAGGGGCTCGTCCAGCAGGAGTACCGAGGGCTCGATCGCGAGCGCCCGAGCGAGCGCGACCCGCTGCTGCATGCCGCCCGAGAGCTGATGCGGGTAGCGCTTGGCCGCGTCGGCGAGGCCGACGAGCTCGAGCAGCTCGGCGACGCGGCGAGCGCGTGCCTGCCGCGGGTCCCTCCGGATCTTGAGTCCGAAGGCGACGTTCGCCTCGGCAGTCATGTTCGGGAACAGGCTGTACGCCTGGAACACCATCCCGATACCGCGGCGGTTGGGTCCCACATGCGTGACGTCCTTGCCGCCGAGGAAGACGCGCCCCGACGTCGGGCGGTCGAAACCCGCGATGAGACGGAGCGCCGTCGTCTTCCCGCACCCGGACGGGCCGAGGAACGAGAGGAATTCGCCGCTCTCGATCGCCAGGTCGATGCCGTCGAGCGCGACGACGTCGCCGAAGACACGTCGCAGGTCTCGTAGCTCGACGGCTGCCACTACCTCGCGCCTCCAACTTGGGCGCCGCTGGCCTGACCGCCGCCCCGTCCGACCAGGACGATCGCGATCATCGCGGCCCACGTGATGCCGAAGCTCAGCAGCACGAGCGCCGAGGCCGGAAACCCATTGTTCTGGTTGATGTCTGGGATGTAGACCGGGAACGTGTCGAACGTCGCCAGGCTCGCGATCGTGTACTCGCCCATCACGATCGCGAACGTGAGCAGCGCGCCGGCGAGCGCTGCTGCACGGATGTTCGGGATGATCACCCGGCCGAGCGTCGTCCGCCAGCTCGCGCCGAGGCTCTGCGAGGCCTCGGTCAGGGTGTGCACGTCAATGGCGCGAAAACCCGCGTCGAGCGAGAAGTAGATGTATGGGAAGGCGAGGATGACGTAGGCGGCGGCGAGGAAGCCGTACGGCTTTGCGTAGAACCAGTCCGGCGTGTCGCGGAAGACGTCGAGCAGGCCGACGACTAGCACGATCGGCGGCACGACGAAGGGGATCAGCGCCAAGAAGCCGATCACGGGTCGCAGGCGGGGCAGCTTGAGGTTGACCCAGTACACCGTGGGAACGAGCAGCACGAGCCCGATCACGATCGTCTCGAGCGCGAGCACGAACGAGATCCTGAATGACTTCCAGAACGCGGGGTCGTGGATGATCTCACCGTAGTTCTCGAGCGTGCAGCACGTCCCCGTCTGGTTCGACTTGAGGCTGTAGATCGCCGTGGCGATGAGCGGGATGAGCAGGTAGGCCACACCGATGAGCAGCCAGAGAACCGCGCCCGGTGCGATCCGGCGCCTCATCGCGCCCACCGCGAAGCTCGCCGCTGGAGCGGGATGTAGAGGAGCATCATCACCGCGAGCACGACGAACATGCCCACGGCGAGCGCTTGTCCGAGGTGCGGATCGTCGAGGACGTCGCCGGAGAGGTAGAAGCCGATCTGAACCGGCACCAGGTTCACGAACCCCGCGGTGAGGCCGTACGCGGTGGCGTAAGCGGCGAACGAGTTGCCGAAGAGCAGGATGACCGCGGCGAGGAGAGACGGCATCAGGATCGGCACGCCGACGTGTCGCCAGAACTGGTACGAGCTGGCGCCGAGGCTCGCCGCCGCCTCGCGCCACTCGCGGCGCAGCCCGTCGATCGCCGGCGAGATGACGATGACCATCAGCGGGAACTGGAAGTAGAGATACGCAAGCTCGATCCCGGTCTTCCCGAAGAGGGTGAAGCCGTGGTCGTACGGGTTCCAGCCCAGGTCAGCCATGAACTGCGTGAGCACGCCGATCGTTCCGAGCGTGGCGACGAAGGCGAACGCCAGTGGGATCCCGCCGAAGTTCGCTGCCACGGCGGAGAACGTGGTGAGCGCCGACCGGATGAAGCGCGGTGTCCCCTCCCGGATGGCCGAGTAGGCGATCAGGAACCCGAGGAGGCCGCCGACGAGCGCTGTTACGAGGCTGATCTCGATGCTGTTCTTGAACCCCGTCCGGTACGGCTCGTCGAAGAGCGTTCTCAGATTCTCGAGGGTGAAGCCGCCGTCGACGTCCCTGAACGCGCCCACCAGCACCTGGCCGGCGGGAAGAAAGAGGAAGAGGAGCGCATAGGCGAAGAACGGCAGCGT